>JAGBIH010000001.1 GCA_017935095.1 Ruminococcus sp. | reverse complement strand
CTGTGAAAGGTTTGTTCCTGAGCTTTGCATATTATCAAAGGGCTTCATCGGAACCTGAGCATCATATGTGTGGCAGTCGCCTCTCCATTTATAAAGGTTATTTTCTTCAACATCAGTACCGCACATATTAGCGTCATAGAAATAGATTGAATACTGGAGTGCACGGGCAAAGTCGAAGTCAAGACCTGAGTCATTGGCAATAGAATCTGCAAGCTCCTCAGCAGCATTTACTGTCGGAAGAACAGCTGTACAGGAAAATGCAGTTACAGCACTCATAGCTGCTGCGATTATACGTTTAGATAATTTCATATTATCCTCCTTTTAAATATTAAAATCTTTTATAATTCCAAGCTTATACTTCTGTATTTCAAGAGCATCCTTGCTTGTAATGCCGTTGCCATTTTCGGCGACGTCACCATTTGACTGTCCCTGAGCAGTGATATGACCTTTGGCTGTACCGTTGATTCCGTACTTATCGGGATTTGATATGGACTGCATTATCAGAACGGCATCAGCCATATTTACCTCTCCGTCACAGTTGGAGTCACCCCAAACAATATCCTCATTGCCGGAGGTAGGCTGCGGCGGAGTTTCACTGATAGGGTAGGATTTGAGGTCAGGAAGCTCATCGAGAGTTATACAGTATTCGCTTGTATAAATTTCAACAAGGTTATCAACGGGATTGTTCTGTTCGCTTGTGAGGTAGTTCATATACCATGGACAGAAGTATAACCATGCAGCCTTGTCGTTCACAAGATTTTCAAGTGACGGAATTGAGTCGTTTTCGGTCATCGCAACCATTTTCTGACCGTTGGTGCTCTTTACAAGACTGTAGAAGGTCGAGGAAATGGAGCTGAGATTAGGCAGACCGTCAACAGCATTATACTTATCGTAGCCTACGAGGTCAACCACGTCGTCACCGGGGTACCAGTCGGCAGAGGTTTCATAGGTATAACCGGTCCATGTCCAGATGAGGTTATCAAGACCGTAAACATTTGTCAGCTGATCATACAGGAGTCTGTACAGCTCTTTGCACGGCTCAGGACCTTCAGCGCCCCACCAGAACCATGCGCCCTCGGCTTCATGGAGCGGACGCCACAGAATCGGAACGTCAGCCTCTTTGAGCTTTGTAAGCTGTTCGGCGATATATGCGATATCAGCCATAAGAACTTCATTTTCCCATGTACCTTCTTTAAGTGCATTGGAAATACTGAAGGTTGTATAAGTAGCATTTGCCGATTCAACATAAAACGCAGTTTCGGTGCTTCCTTCTTCAACAGGTACATTCCAGTGCCAGCTTACGGTAGCAATGCCGCCGTATTCATTTACCCATTCGATACAGCGTTCGGGAGCGTCATCTCTCCATGTTGACGTTGTATTGTATGCGAGGAAGTCGATACCTCTTATTGCAGGCTGTTTGCCGGTCTGTTCAAGAATATACTCAAATTCCGCTTCATTATCCTTTATATAGGTATCGGGATCACTCCACTGATTGTAGTTGTGTGAACCGCAATACTCCTGCTGACCGGAAATAATATGATTTCCGTACTGGTCACAGAGATAATTATAGAGACGCTTTGTTGTATCGGAAGCATTAGGATTTGAGAGCTGTCTTGTCGGCGAAAGTGTTGTAAGGCTTTCGTCGGCAGGTTTGAGTGTCAGGTAGTCAAAGAAGGTATAACCCCAGTATGATTTGAACTCAATAGTGTTTACACCTTTTTTGAGATTTACGACACCGCCTGAGGTTTCGGAGAAGGTAAGATTATGCCTGAAGCTTACCTCACCCTGATTCACGCCGTTGATGTTGAGATACTGTACCTTTTTGTTCGGGTCGTAAGGTTCGCAGTAACCGATAGTCAGTTCGTAGAGACCATCCTCGGGAACAGTTACATCAACGCTCAGCGATGTTCCTTTCTGGTCAAGGAAAGCAAAGCCGTTTCCTGAAAAGTTAGTCAGGTCCATTTCTTCGCCTGAACCGTCCTCCTGAGTATTGCCGACCCAGCCTTCTGTGTGGATTTCACAGCCGCTTGATGTGCCGTCTTCAAACTCATATTTGAGTATATCGGATGCAGCAGTAGTTTTTTCAGGAGCCAGCGGTGAAAAAGCAGTACCGGCAGCCATAATTGCAGCAGCTATAGCGGTGCAGGCAGTTTTTTTAATTGAATCTTTTTTCAATACAAATCCCTCCCTGATTTTGTATTTTTAGATTAAATGATTCAGATTAAGCTTAAATTTAAGTTAAATACCCATATATTTTCAGCTTAATGTAATTTTATGCTTTAATGATATCATATTTTGCCATAAAATGCAATAGATTTTGAAAAAATTTCCTAAAAATGGTCAATATGTTAAATATCGCAATATATGGTCAGTTTGTTCATAAAATTAAATGTCTGAATCTGTGGAATTTATTTATTAATTCCGATGAAATAATTGCTTTGCAGCAAATGCACAGCAGATAACCAACAGGAGGATTCCGCTTGCCAGAAGAATCTTGGGGATATGTAGAGGTGGGGAATCAGAATTCTGCATGGAGAATGCCTGAACAGCATCATCTGCTGCTGAAAATTTCAATGAGTTGCTATCGGCATATTTTTCAGCTTCGGAAGATTCCTTGCCGAGTACTGTGAAATCTGTTTTGATATCAGAACCGTCTGTTGCAGGAACAAATCCCACAGCCTCAATTCCCAGAACCCCGACAGACGGAGGAATATACAGGGATTCAAGTGAATTGCACATGAAAAATGCACGGTTTCCTATTTCAGTCAGCTGTCCTCCAAGAGATACATAATTTAAAGAAGTACAGCCGGAAAAGCAGAATTTTTCAATTTCAGTAATACTGTAAGGGACTATAATTTCTTTTAGAGCGGTACAGGCACGGAAGCAGGAGTCAGGCAGAACTGACAGCGTATCGGGGATGCTGACAGCTGAAAGAGCTGAACAGCCGCAGAAACATCCCATACCGATTTCTTTCAGTGCCGGAGGAAGAACAATACTTTCGAGTGAATAGCAGGCATAAAAGCAATGATGTCCCATTCTGGTTATAGTAGCAGGCAGACTTATCTGACGCAGTGAGCTGCAATTGAAAAAGGCATTGTCACGTATTTCTGTCACGGGACAATTTTCAAGTGTTTCAGGGATTTCTATATATACAGGTTCGCCCTTGTAGCCGATTATAGTAGCTTCGTTATTTATAATCGTATAGGTAAATCCTGCTTCATTAGCTGCTTCTGCTTTTAAAGGAATTATCGGAAAAAAACCGGCGATGATTAATATACACGATAGTATCAATGATTTCATAAAAAGCCTCCTTGTAAATTAGAGATTTGGATGAATTAATTATAATGTGCATTTATTAAAGAGTGAATAATAAAATTACGTCAGTAAAACTGAAATACAAATTGCATTCGTGCAGAAACATTGCAGAATAATTCTCTTCGACCAAAAAATCCGTCGTTTCATAATATTTAGTGATATAAATTGCTTGCAGAATGTGTCGGAAAATTTGACAAAAAGACAATGTAATGGTATAATTTAAGCAAATGCAAGTGCTAACAGTGCTGTCTCAAAAATTTTTTGCATACTGAATAAATTTCCTGTTTTTTCCAATCCTCATAGACGAGGTGAACGAAATGAAAAAATTTAAATCTACAGGTATAATTATGGCGGCGGGACTCTTGCTGACTGTATTTATTTCAAATATAGGTGCATTTATCAGTGACGGCAGAAAGCTTGATGAGCTTCGTGGAAGCGTCCTCAGGCTTCATATTCTTGCAAATTCGGACAGCGACGAAGACCAGCGCCTGAAGCTCTGCGTCAGAGACGCTCTCCTTGAAAAAAGCGGTGATATTTTCGGTGACGCTGAATCTCTTGAGTCAGCAGAGGCTGCTGCACAGGACAAGCTTGGTGAAATTGAGAAAATTGCTGAGAAAACACTCAGAGCACAAGGCTGCTCAGCTTCTGTTAAAGCGGAGTTGACCGATATGTATTTCAATGATCGTATTTACGGTGATATTACAATGCCGGCAGGAGAGTACAGAGCACTGCGTATTGAAATCGGTGAGGCAAAAGGTCATAACTGGTGGTGTGTGATGTATCCTCCGCTGTGTATTCCGGCTGCCTGCGGTGTGAAAACAGAGAGAAAAACTGCAGATGAGGCTGAAACAATAACAGAAGACAAGGACGTTGAAGCGGATTTTTTTGACGAGGATGAGCTTGATATCATGTATCATCCGAAAAAATATCGTATAAGATTTGCTCTTTGGGATAAAATCAAGTCGTTTCTGGAAGGCTGAATTGTGAAAAGTTACAAAAATTATTGTTTTGCTTGACAGAATGAAAAAAATGGAGTATACTTATCTGGTAAACAAAGCAGAACTATGCGTTCTCACCGTCAGGCTGAGCTTAAACGGTCAATATGTAAACTGAGTTTCCATTGAGGATAAGTGCGTATTGTGTGAGTGCGGATTGTTTCTGCACTCATTTTTGTTTTATATTTTATAGTTGGAGGTGCTTGACGATTAGCAAACAGGAACTGCAGATCAACGAAGAGATAAGAGATAAGGAAGTTCTCGTAATCGACGCTGACGGAAAAAAGCTCGGTGTATTATCAGCCAAGGAGGCTCAGCAGATTGCTTTTGATCAGGAGCTTGACCTCGTGAAAATTGCTCCGCAGGCAACGCCGCCTGTATGCCGTATTATGGATTACGGTAAGTACTGCTTTGAGCAGGCTAAGCGTGAAAAGGAAGCAAGAAAAAATCAGAAGGTCGTTTCAATCAAGGAAATCAGAATGTTCTCCACAATCGATACTCACGATTTTGAAACAAAGGTTAATCAGGCTGTAAAGTTTTTACAGGGCGGTGATAAGCTCAAGGTTTCAGTGAGATTCCGTAAGAGAGCAATTGCACATCCACAGCTCGGCGAAGAGCTGCTCGAGCGATTCAAGGAAGCAGTTTCAGCTGTCGGCACTGTGGAAAAGCCAGCTAAAATGGAGGGACGCAGCATAGTTATGTTCGTTTCTCCGAAGGCTGCTAAGTAAGGAGGATTATACAATGGCAAAGGTTAAGGTTAAAACTCACTCAGGCGCTAAGAAGCGTTTTAAGATTACAGGAAGCGGTAAGGTTAAGTATCAGCACACAAACAAGAGACACAGACTTACCCAGAAGGACACAAAGCGTAAGAGAATTGCACGTAACGCAGGT
>JAGBIH010000010.1 GCA_017935095.1 Ruminococcus sp. | reverse complement strand
TCGCCGACGGGTCCCTGAGGTCCGATAGGTCCGGTTGCACCGACGGGTCCCTGAGGTCCGATAGGTCCGGTTGCACCGACGGGTCCCTGAGGTCCGATAGGTCCGGTTGCACCGACAGGTCCCTGTGGACCACGAGGACCGACAGGTCCCATAGGACCTTGTGCACATATCGTGCAGCCGCAGTCATTATAACAATTTGTTCTGAAATTACTTTCACCGGAATTATCACCGCAGCAACAATTATTATTGTTGCTTGAATTATTTTGTCTGCTCATTTCAATCCTCCTGTCTTTAATAGAGTACCTGTATTGAAGTACTCACTTTATCATATGCTGACTTTTTGTATATGACACTTTAAATTGATATTTAATTCTAAAAAATACAATATTTTCCCTGTTTTAGCAATATTTCTATTGATTTATTATAAAAATCGTGCTATAATGTAAATAATATATTATTCTAGAAAGAAGGTAGTCAGTTATGTTAAAACGAAAAATCACATCTGTTCTGATTACATTGCTTACAACTGCTGCTGCCGTTATTCCACAGCTTCCGGCTGCAAGCACCGGTGCTGCTGATGAACAGGCAATACAGAGCGGCGATATCAATATCAACGGTGTGGTTAATGCAGAAGATTTGCAGCTCCTTCAGAAATATCTGCTCGGAGAAAATCCGCTTGCTTTGGAACAGTGGTCAAGAGCTGATATGAATTCCGACGGTAATGTCGATGTTTTTGACCTTACAATTCTCAGAAAGAATATCGCAAACAGTATCGGACTTGAAAAATTATCGGGACTGATGATAAACGAAGTATGTACTTCAGCCAAGGAGTCAGTCAAGGATGCAGCCGGCAATTCGCCTGACTGGGTGGAGCTTTATAATGCCTCTGATGAAGCAATTGATCTGAGCGGAATAGGATTATCAGACGGTGCAAAGAATAAATTCAAATTTGCTTTCCCTGAGGGGACGGTTATACCTGCGGACGGCTTTATCGTCGTGTACTGCGATGATGCAGTAAGTGAGGCAGAAGGAGAGTATCATGCGGCATTCAAGCTGAGTGCGGACGGAGAAACTGTTTATCTTACTCATCCTGTGTATGGTGAAATTGACTCCGTTGCAGTGCCTGAGCTTGGCGAAGATATTACTTACGGAAGATTTGCAAACGGTTCCGAAGACTTTACGTATCTTTCATATACTCCCGGAAAAACAAATAATACGGCATCAGTTGTTTACATAGTAGAAGAACCGGTATTCTCAGCAGAGGGCGGTTTCTATAACAGCGAATTCAATCTTACACTCTCCGATGCTGAGGGAAATGAAATTTATTATACCACTGACGGAAGCGATCCGAGAACCTCGCCAACAGCAAAGCTGTATTCAGACAGTATAAAAATCTACAATAATACAAATGACCCGAATGTTTACAGCTCACTCAGGGATATTACATTAAACGATTATACCCCATCATACAAGAATACTGAAAAAGGTATCGTTGTAAGAGCGGTTACAAAGGGTCTCTACGGAAGATACAGTGACGTAGTAATGAATACTTATTTCGTCGGTAAAAATGCATCTTACTACAATGAGATGAAGGTCATTTCAATGGCAACCGATGGTGACTATCTCTTTGATCCCGATACAGGTGCATATATGATCGGAAGCGGATATTATGAGTGGTTAAGAACTCCCGGTCATGAATTCTATGAGCCGAGCGATGTTAAGAATCCGACCAATTATAATAAGGACGGTAAGGAATCTGAATTTCCGGTTTCGATTCAGGTTTTTGAAAACGGTAAGCTTGAGTATACTACAGATGTCGGTGCAAGAATTTCAGGAAACTGGACAAGATCAGCACCTCAGAAGAGCTTCAGACTCTATGCAAGAAGTGAATACGGCGATTCTGATATGAAATATGCCTTCTTTGATGAGCTGACGGACGTAAACGGCAAACTTATTGAAAAATTTGATAAGGTGACTATCAGAAACGGTGGAAACGACAATCAGAATCTTCATTTCCGTGATGCAATGATTCAGGAGCTTGCAGAGGATTTAGCCTGTGATACAATGGCTTCCGAGCCGTGTATTCTCTTTATAGACGGTGAATTCTGGGGCTTCTATCTGATTCGTGAAAAGGCTGACGGTGATTATATCGAGGCTCATTACGGTATTGATAAGGAAGATGTCGCTGTACTGAAAAACGGTGAAGTAGAGGACGGTCTGGAGTCTGACGCAGAAGAGTTCAACAAGCTCTGTCAGTGGGCAATGTATGCTGATATGACTAAGGATTCAAATTACCAGAAGTTCTGTGAGGCAGTTGATTTACAAAGCTTTATGGATTATATGACTGTTGAAACCTATATAAATAATAACGACTGGGCAAGCGGATATATCAACAACTGGCAGGCATGGCGTTCAAAAACAGTAAATCCTGATATTCCGAAGGCTGACGGCAAATGGAGATTCATCTTCTATGATACCGATATGTCAGCCGGTCTTTACGGAAGTCAGGCAACAGCTCCGGAATATGATTCGCTCAATAAGAACAGCACTACAAGTCAGAGCTTTAATTTCCCGGCTGTACTCAGAAGTCTTATCGTGAATGAAACCTTCCGTAAGGAGTTCTATGATAATTACATAAGAATCATTGATACAACCTTTGCTTATGATGTTGTTAATGCTAAAATAACCGAGTATATCAACGCATACGGTGAAGCAACAAAGGCAACCTTCTCACGCTTTGGTCAGGACTGGGCTGCAAACCGTTATTCAAATGAGGTTGAAATTCTCAGGAACTTCTTCCGCAGCCGTCCGTCATATGCCAAGCAGTATCTTGAGAAATACTGTGATGTTAAAAATATTGATACCGAAAATCTGCTTCCTGATATTTCTCTCTGGACATATTACGGTGAGGCAAAGTTTTCATCAAATCAGAACAATAATACATTCATGGTAAATGTATCTGCGGCAACCGAAAAACCGTGGAACATTCAGTCTCAGGCAAGAGGTCTTGAGCTTGAAACAGGAAAAACCTATAAGTTAACCTTTGAGGCTTCATGCTCAACTCCTACTGAATTGGACCTTGGTATCATACATCAGGTAGATTCATCATTCCCCGGATGCTGGAGTGATACTGTAGAGGTTAACGGCAATTCTCAGAAATTTGAATTGACCTTCACCATGAAGGAGGAATCAGCATCCGATTGGTTCCTGTATTTCAATTTCGGAAAATCAAGCGGTAACTATGTAATTAAAAATGCAAGATTAGTTGAGGTCTGATTATGAACAAAAGGCGGCTGAGGAGCTTCTTCTCAGCTGCTTTTATTTGTATCGGAAAGTGATTTTTTATAAGCTGTACAAAAAATATATATTATACTCATCAGAAAATAGGTGCGATGATTTCGTACACATATTTCATTGCTGAATTGGATGCTTTTAACAAAAAATAATATTGGTTTGCTATTTGGTTGACAATGCAGTATAATAAGGTGTATAATTAAAATAGTGTATTTTATATATGATTTTAGGTTTTTATGAAAAAGAGATGGTTTTTTTGAAAAGAATATTCAAGCAGTTCAGATACAGAAAAATGGTACTCGCTGCTGCTGATGCATTTATTATTGCAATAGCTGCTCTGATGACAAATTATTTTTTCTCTCTTTTTAATTCGGAAATATCTGTTAAGATGCTGACTTTTTCAGTTTCAGTAAGCATATTAAGCTGCTTTGCTGCATTACTGGCTTTCGGAGCGTATGATAAATTATGGAGATATTTCCGTAAAAAGGATTATTTGTCATGTGTTTACGGAATTGCTGTAGGAATCGGCCTGAGCTGCGTTATAGTTTATGAGTTTTTTGATAATGTTTATATCGGATATTCAGCAGTCCATATGTTGATTTCCATTATAGGAATATGTATGTTCAGATTTATCTTCAAGCGTACATTTATTGAGCTTGTGGACGTCGGATTGAAAGACGCCGGATACAAGCGGACAATGATAATCGGAGGCGGTCAGGCGTGTAGGATGCTCCTGAAGGAAATAAGCAATGCCCAGAATTCAAATAATCCCGATGAGAAGGGCTCTGCTGTATATCGTCCGGTCTGCATAATTGATGATGACCGCTCGAAAATCGGAACAGAAATAGAAGGCGTAGCTGTAGAGGGTACAACTGCTGAGATACAGAAATTTACCGAGGAAAAGGAGATAGAGCAGATTATTTTTGCCATTCCTTCGTGTCTGGAGGAGGAGCGGAAGCGGATTCTTGATATCTGCTCGGCTACAAAGCTTCCTGTAAAAATAATTCCGTTTATCTGTAATCTGATTTTCGACGAAAATCATACTACACTGCTTGAGCAGGTGCGTGATATAAGAGTTGAGGACTTACTCGGACGTGAGCCGGTTAAGTTTGATAATCAGGATATAAGAGAATTTATAAGCGGTAAGATATGTATGGTAACAGGCGGCGGAGGCTCAATAGGCTCTGAGCTTGTCAGACAGATTGTAAAATACAGTCCGCAGCAGATAATAATTGTGGATATCTATGAAAATAATGCTTATGAGATTCAGCAGGAGCTTGTAATGGATTACGGCAGCTCGCTGAATCTTGTAACACTTATTGCGTCGGTACGTGACTATTACCGTATGAATCAGATTTTTGAAAGGTACAAGCCTCAGATAGTGTTTCATGCAGCGGCACACAAGCACGTACCGCTTATGGAAACATCTCCGATGGAGGCAATCAAGAATAATGTCATAGGTACATTCAATACAGCAACGCTGGCGCAGTTTCATGATGTTGAAAAGTTTGTTATGATTTCTACGGATAAGGCTGTTAATCCGACAAATATCATGGGTGCATCCAAACGCTGCTGCGAGATGATAGTTCAGTACCTTTCACAGCGCCATGAAGGTGTTACGGAATTTGTAACAACACGCTTCGGAAATGTACTTGGCTCAAACGGTTCTGTAATCCCTCTTTTCAAAAAGCAGATTGAACAGGGAAAGCCAGTAACGGTAACTCATCCCGACATAATCCGTTATTTTATGACTATCCCCGAAGCGGTCAGTCTTGTTATGGAGGCGGCTGCTATTGCAAATGGCGGAGAAATATTCGTGCTGGATATGGGACAGCCTGTACGTATTGTATCGCTTGCGGAAAATTTAATCAGAATGTACGGAAAGGTTCCGTACAAAGATATTGAAATTATATTTACAGGACTTCGTCCGGGTGAAAAAATCAAGGAAGAGCTTCTTATGAGTGAGGAGGGACTGCAGAAAACCTCCAATAAACTGATTTTCATAGGAAAACAGATTGAAATTGATGAAGAGGACTTTATGAATAAGCTTTCCTTCCTGAGAAATGCAGCACAGGAAAATGACGAAGAGCTTGTGAGATCAGCACTTTACAGCATGGTTCCTACATTTACCACTCCTGAAGAGTTCAATGAAAAAGTGCAGGTTAAAGTATAAAAGGAGATAAAAGATAATGAAAAATGGATATACATTAAAATCACTGTTTCAGCTGCTTTTCAGTAAGCTGTGGCTGATTATTGTATTTATGATTGTTGGAGGAGGCTTGATGTTCAGTATTTCAAAATTCCTGATGCCATTGAAATACCAGTCATACACCTCAATGTACGTAAAGAACAGCAATGATACGATTATTACCGAAGGCGTGAACCTCAATGACCTGAATGCATCAAAATCGCTTCTCAGTACATATATTGCAGTATTGCAGGATGATGCGGTTATTGAGAAAATCGGTGAGGAGCTTCTGAAAAATCATACAGCTGATGAGCTCAGCAGCGTTTTTTCTGTTGATAAAGAAGCAAATAAAATAAGTGTTGATTCAATAAGAAACTGCCTTACAATGGCTGCGGTCAATGAAACCGAGGTTCTGAAGGTTACTGCGATAACAAAAAACGCAGATATTTCTGCGGAACTCTGCAACATCATTGCCGATATTGCTCCTGATTTCCTTATTCGTGTTGTAGGAGCAGGTTCAGTTGAGGCAATCGGTGAAGCAAAGCCTGACTATAATCCTGTTTCTCCGAATGTACTGAAATTTACTCTGCTCGGAGTTCTGGCGGGAATGATAATCGCTGTACTTATTATTCTTGTTCTCGATTTTCTTGACAATACAATCAAGGATTCCGATGAACTGAGCAAAAAATATGATAAAGCAATTATCGGCGAAATACAGAGCTTTTCAGGCAGCAGATCAAAGACAGATGCGGATGAGCGTAAGACGCTTCTGGATAAGGAGTTTCCATTTCATATTGTTGAGAGCTATAAGGCTATGCGTACCAATATAGTATTTTCGCTGTCTACTTCTGAAAAGAAAGTGCTTGCTGTATCAAGTGCTGATCCCGGAGAGGGTAAATCCACAACCTCATCTAATATTGCAATTGCTCTTGCACAGGCTGACCATAAGGTTCTGCTGATTGACGGCGACATGAGAAAGCCTGTTCAGCATAAGATTTTTAAGATTAAAAATAAAAATGGACTTTCCAGCGTAATCAGTGGAATGAAAACAGCAGAACAGTCTATCCAGAAGTCGGTTGCTGAAAATCTTGATTTGCTGACATCCGGTCCTAAGCCGCCTAATCCATCGGAGCTTCTTGCCTCTGAGCAGGCTGAAAAGCTGCTTAATGATATGTCGGAAAAGTATGATTATATTATTATTGACACTCCTCCTGTAAATGTGGTGAGTGACGCAATAGGTATAAGCAAGTCTGTTGCCGGAATTCTGCTTGTTCTGAAATATGGCAAAACAACTTATGATTCAATTGAAAATGCTATGAAAAAATTACAGCTTTCAGAAATGAATATGCTGGGCTTTGTAATTAATGATATTGTCGGCAAACGTCACGGCGGCAGTTACTATAAATACAAGTATAAATCAGGATATTCCGATTATGGCTACGGGTACGGTAATGATGATGAGAAAGAAGATAAAAAAGACACTAAGAAGGAAAATAAAGCATGAGGACTGATTATCACTGTCATGTTCTTCCCGGAATTGACGACGGTGCAAAAAATGTGGAAATGTCTCTTGAAATGCTTGAGATGCTGCATAATCAGGGCGTGGAGAGGGTTGCAGCCACACCGCATTTTTACGCACACAGAGAAAAATCAGTGGCACGCTTTCTGGAAAAACGTCAGAAGGCATATGAGCAGCTTTTATCCTGTAAGCTTCCTGTCTCTGAGCTGCTGCCCGGAGCTGAGGTTGCTGTAGAGCATGGTCTTAGTGAGCTTGAGGGTATTGAACAGCTGGCGCTGAAAGGAACGAACCTGATTCTGCTTGAGCTTCCGTACACAGCCTATGCTGACTGGATGCAGGAGGAAATTTACAATATTTCATGCGAGTATCACCTGATACCTGTGATTGCTCATGTGCACAGATATATTGAGTATTACAGTAAGTCTGAAATTGAAAAAATACTTGGCATGGATGCTGTATTTCAGATTAATAACGAGGCATTCAGAAGCTTCAGAGAAAGGCGGTTTGTAAAGTCGGTTATAAAGAGAGGCTTGCCGTTTGTGTTTGGAAGTGATTCGCATAACCTTTCTGCAAGAAAGCCTGACTTTGACATTCTTCTGAAAAAAATCGGAGCGGAAAAGGCTGCAGCCTCTGACAATATTCTGGATAAGTATAAAAAAGAATAATACGTTTTATAAAAACTTAAAGTGATTTTGAAAGTGTACAAAAAGTTTTTTTCATCTTGGACGGCTAACAATCGTGCCTGTATTTTTCTATAATACGCAGTATATTTGTAGGGGACAGCGTCCTCGACGTCCAAATTTATATTTTTCTACAGACTGAAAAACGGATGCCTGAAGCATCCGTTTTTTTCATTATTCTGTAGCGTTATCCGCATAGGCTCTGAGTATTGCTGACGAGTCTCGTGAATCAATTTTTCCGTCGGCATTATAATCGCCCTTACAAAGGCAGGCATACTCATTGGCTGTATATAAAGCTGTTTCCTTTTCGGAAGAATTTGCGTAAAAGCTTAAAATCATTGAAGCGTCTCTTGAATCAAGTGCACCGTCACAGTTGACATCGCCATTGCAGATAAGTACCTCAAGTGAGTGAAGAATCAATGAGGAATCTCTTGCATCAATTTCGCCGTCAGCATTGATATCACCGTATGCAATGATTTTCTCCTTTGCACTTTCTGAGTAATCTGGATTTGCGGAGATTGAAGTGAAATCGGAGCTTTCTTCGGCAGCATAGTACTCAGAAAGAAGGAAAGCGTCACGGTAATTTGTTACATTGTCACCTGTGAAATCATATGCAGGGAGAATAACCTCTTTAAGGTATACAAAAAGCTGAGAAACATCTCTTGCGTCAACAACGCCGTCGCCTGTGTAATCATACTTTTCGCAAACTGCTGCTTTTTCCTCGTCGGAATACTTCTCAGGATGAGCTGTATAATCAGCATAGTAGTCGAGCATACTCTGCGAATCAAGAATATTTACGGCTCCGTCACCGTTAAAATCGGGATTTGCTTCAATCTGTGCAAAAATTTCAGACTGAACATCGGTTGATTCAGCGTAAGCAAGAGACGGTACAGCTGAAGCAGCAAGCACACCTGCGGATAAAAATGAAAATAGTTTTTTCATGATAATACCTCCTTTTAATCGTTGAAAATTTCGAAGAAGTCTATTTTACCTATAATTCCATTATATGGAATTTCTGACATAATATCTGCATAATATGCTCTTATCAATGATGAATCGACAGTACTTATAATACCGTCTTTATCAACATCAGCAGCGGCAGCACATTTTGCATTCGGGAAATAAGTGGTATGATTATTTTTAATATTATTTACATATAATGGCTGATTGTTATTAACATCAAGAACATATAGTAAGAAGGAAGAATCTCTAGCATCTACTTTATTATCTCCATTAGTATCACCAATCATATATTCATGAGCGCTAAGCATAATTGGATTTGTCATTTCATAAATAGGATTTGAGTTTTCAATATCAGAAAGTAAAACAACATCAACATTTACAGTTGAATTGTTTGGCGTGTTATTAGCAGCTTTTTTTAGATGAACAGAAATAACAGTACCGTTCATATTATAATTGTGACTGGTGGTAAATGTGAAAAATAATTTTTTATCATTTACTTGTGAAGATGTGAAACTTGCATGTTGACGTACATATGGTTCATAATGTTCACCAAAATCATCAATATCAAACTCCCAACCATCACCTATTGTTACAAAAAAACCACCGGATGCGAGTTCGGGCATATTTTCAAAAATTATGTTGGCTTCAATTGTACCATCATCTTCATAGACAATATCAGCATAAATCTTTTCTGTTGAGGCTGCTGAAGCTCCTATGGATGAAATTGCACATGGTGTAATAGCCATGGCTGTTCCTAAGAACATTGATAAAAATTTTTTCATAATAAAACCCCTTTTCTAATTATCTCTATTGCCAGATAAAGTGTCTCGGTATTGTATGAACGAATTAGTATCTGACAACGCAAGCATATATTTACATATATATTATAACATAGAATTAATAGTGTTTCAAGTGGCTTTATAACAAAAATTTGCCTTAGTTTTTGTGGGGAATCACTAAATTCGAGCGAAGCTGTTTTACTTTTTATAGTTCTGAGCGTAATACTTACAGAAATAGCTGAGGGTGCAGTCTGAACATCTCGGGCTTCTGGCACGACAGACATCACGGCCGAATTCCACGATTCTGTGGCAGAAATCCGAGGAAATTTCAGGCGGTATCAGCTTTACGAGATCCTTTTCAACCTTTGCAGGCTCTTTATTTGCGGTAAGACCGAGGCGGCCTGTGATACGTATACAATGAGTATCGGTAACAACTGCAGGCTTTCCGAAGACATCTCCAAGCATGAGATTAGCGGTCTTTCTGCCGATACCGGAGAGCGTGAGGAGCTGTTCCATTGTATCAGGAACCTCGCCGCCGAAGTTGTTGATAAGCTGACCTGCCATTTCCTTGAGACTTCTGGCTTTGGTGTGATAAAATCCGCATGGCTTGACATCCTGTTCGAGTTCGGTAAGGTCTGCATTTGCAAATGCTTCGAGGGTCGGATATTTTTTGAAAAGAGTCTGCGTAACTATATTCACTCTCGCATCGGTACACTGAGCCGCAAGACGTGCCGCAAACATAAGCTCATAGGGCTTTGAATAATTGAGTGAGCATTCTGCGTCAGGGTAGAGCTTTTGAAGCTCTTCGCAGGCAAGACGTGCAATTTCTGATTTTTTCATTTTCATACCTCCTTTGAGTCAAGCTGACTTTGCTTTGCAAGCATTTCGTCATAGACTACATACATTTTCTGAACAGTGTTTTCAAGAAAATAATAATGCTTTATATAAAAACCGAGTAGTACAATAATAATGGTTACGAGAAGTAAGAGCATTAGATTTTCAGTAAAAAGCAAGGCGGATATAAAAATGGTGAGTATAAGAGCAAACATCATGGTAACGAGGAAGTGGACTATACGTTCATGCTGAATAAAAGCTATCTTGTCCTTGTGCTCAGCAAGTATTTTTTTCATTTCAGCGGAGTCCGTACAATTTCCAATACGTTCTTCGATATATTTCATGTATTTTTTCAGGTATTCGGTCATAAAAGCATTCCTCCCGTGAACATAATAAACTATTACATAGATAAATTATACACCTTTTTGTCGATTACGTCAACAGAACGGTGGATTTCAGCTTAATTTATAAATTAAGAGACTGTTTTTTTAATTAAGTATAATTTAAGGCGGAATTCATTTGTTTCACCAAAAGTTTTGCTGGTAAATTATGTATTTCACCAAAAAATTATTAAATTATGAAATTAATATGAGTAATTCTTGATTTTTTAATAAGAAGGTACTATAATTAAAGTACAAAATATCTTTCAGGAGGGGTATTAAAAATGAATTTAAAATTATTTAAGAAAGCAGGAGCAGCCGTAATGGCAGCTGCTATGATGTTCAACGGCGTCATAGTAGGCTCTGCGTCAGTTTCCGCAGCTGATTCAAAGGTTGAATTTGAAACTGCGGATTTTACCGGTGACGTTACTGTAGAGAGCGGTTCCGGTGCAAGCGGCGGTTCGTACCTGAAAATGACTGACAGCGGTACGATTTCGCTCAAATTCAATGTAGCTGAGGGCGGACTTTACAAGCTTACAATTTATGCCGGAGGTATCGGAAGCGATAAGCAGCAGAATCTTTCTGTTAATGGTGCTCCGCAGGGTGCTCTTGCAATTCCGGAAAGTGACGGCTTTGAGGCTATCGTAATTCCGGCGGTAAAGCTTAAAGCAGGCGAAAATACACTCACTATTGAAAAGTCATGGGGCTGGTCAAATTTTGACTATATGTCACTTGAATCTGCATCACTTCCGTCAATCAACGCAACACAGACATCACCTGTTGATCCTGAGGCAATTCCTGAGGCAAAGAGCCTTATGAACTACCTTTCAAGCGTTTACGGCAAAAATATCATTTCAGGTCAGCAGGAAATCTATCAGTACGGACCTCATGGCATGGAGTATGAGTTTGAATACCTCGAAAAGCTCACAGGTCATATGCCTGCTATCAGAGGCTTTGACTATGGTAACTTCACTTGCCCCGCTTTCGGCAGCGACGACGGTTCAACAGAACGAGTTATCGACTGGGTAAAGAACAGAAACGGTATTGCAACCTCTTCATGGCATCTCAATGTTCCTACAGATTTCGCTTCATATACAACAGGAAGCAAAATTGCATGGGAAAAGACAACATATACTCAGAATACAGACTTCTCTCCGGCAAAGGCAGCAACTCCTGGTACTAAGGAAAACGCTTATTATCTGGCAGCTCTTACAACTCTTGCTGAAGAGTTCAATGAGCTTGAAGAGCAGGGTATTCCTGTTCTCTGGCGTCCGCTTCACGAGGCTGAAGGCGGCGGCGGTGAGACCGGCTCATGGTTCTGGTGGGGCAGAGAAGGCTCCGAGGCTTATAAGAAGCTCTGGGTATATACATACGAGACTCTTACAAATGATTTCGACTGTCATAACCTTATCTGGGAATGGAACAGCTACGACTTCCCGACTTCTGAAAACTGGTATCCCGGCGATCAGTATGTAGATATCATCGGTTACGATAAGTATAACTGTACAGACTGGTCAACAGGCAGCCCTGTTCTCAAGCACAACGACAGTGCTATCAGCAGCACCTTCTACAGCATCATGGAAAGATATGACAATGCTAAAATGGTTGCTATGACTGAGAACGACAGCTTCTCAACAGTTGAAAATCTTACATCTGAAAAGGCTGGCTGGCTCTATTTCTGTACATGGTATGATGGCGGAAGTGCTGATAATAACTTCCTGACCAATCCTGTTTTCAATACAGAGCAGGATACAATTGATATGTATAAGAGCGATTACTGTATCACACTTGATGAGCTTCCTGCTGATCTCTATAAAAACGGAAATACATCAAATCCCGGAACAACTGCTCCGGTTAAAACCACAACAACTACTACAACAACTGCACCAATAACAACCACAATAACTACTACAACACCTTCACAGAGCGGTTCAAAGGGCTTCTATGTTGACGGTCAGACAATCCGTGACGCAAACGGAAATGCATTTGAAATGCGTGGAGTAAATATTGCACACTGCTGGTATAAGGATAAGACAGAGCAGTCAATCAAGGCAGCAGCAGAGCTTGGAACAAACTGTGTACGTATCGTATGTTCAAACGGTGTACAGTGGAGCAAGACAACTGCTTCTGAGCTTGAACAGATTATTGAATGGTGTAAGGAAAACAAGCAGATTTGTATCTTTGAGGTTCACGACGCAACAGGAAGCAATAACATTTCAGATATTGTCAAGGCTGCTGAATACTGGGCTGAAATGAAGGATATTCTTAATGCAAATACAAAGTATGTAATCCTCAATATCGCTAACGAGTGGTATGGCGACTGGCAGAGCGCTACATGGGCAGACGGCTGTAAGCAGGCTATCGATGTAGTACGTGACGCAGGTATCAAGAACATGATTATCATGGACAGTGCCGGTTGGGGACAGTATCCAACATCTATCAAGGAAAAGGGTGCAGAGGTATTCGCATCTGACCCTGAAAAGAATATAGTATTCTCAATTCATATGTATGAATATGCAGGCGGTACAGCAGATATGGTCAAGAGCAATATTGACGGTGCTCTCCAGTGCGGTGCTCCTGTAATTGTCGGAGAATTTGGCCTCAAGCATACTGACGGCGACGTTGATGAAGCTACAGTAATGAACTACTGCAAGCAGAACAAGATGGGTTACATTGCATGGTCATGGATGGGTAACAGCGGCGGCGTTGAGTACCTTGACCTTGTGAGCAGCTGGGATGGTTCAAAGCTTACAGAATGGGGCGAGATTTATTTCAACGCAATCAAGAATAACTCATCAATCGCTACAGTATATACTGCTGATCAGCCATCTGCAAACGTAAAGTACGGTGATGCAAACTGTGACGGCGAAGTAAACATGGCAGATGCTGTAATGATTATGCAGTCAATTGCTAATCCGAATAAGTATGTTCTCACAGCTGAGGGCAGCAAGAATGCAGACTGCTCAGGCGGAAACGACGGTGTAACAAACAAGGACGCACTTGCAATCCAGAGATTTAAGCTCGGACTTCTTGTTTCACTTCCAGAAGCATAATTAACCGACATTTTAATTATAGTCTTCCAAAAAAAAGCAGAAAACAGCTGCGGCACATAATAGGTGCTGCAGCTGTTTTCGTTTTACAGGAATTGTCGTTTGTGTGGAGGAGAGGAGGATAAAAAATGCGGAGAATTTTATTTCAATTCTCCGCATTATTTATATATTGTTTCAATTAAGAAAGTGAGAAAGCACCGGCATTGTTGTCAACGACATAGTAAACCATGTTTTCCTCAGGCTTTACGTAAACGTCAACCTTCTTAGGAGCCTTGACTCCTGATTCAGCCTTAGCCTTTTCGATAAGACCTGCAAATGTAATTTCAGTGCCATTGAACTGAACATAAACATTCTCAGAAACAGCAGTTTTAGCTGCAGTTTTCTTAGCTGCAGGCTTCTTTGCAGCAGTTGTTTTCTTAGCTGCGGGCTTCTTTGCAGCAGGAGCGGCAGCCTCAACCTCAGCTGCAACAACCTCAGCAGCTGTATTTTTAACTTCTGTTGTTTCAGCTACAGTCTTCTTTGCTCTTGGCATAATAGTTTCCTCCTTGAATTACTTGTTTACTGCGTTCTTCAGAGCCTGACCAGCCTTAAAAGCAGGAGCCTTTGAAGCAGGAGCAGTCATCATTTTCTTAGTCTGGGGATTAATAACCTGTTTTTCCTTACGGTCACGAACTTCGAATGTACCAAAACCTACGAGAGAAACCTTCTCACCGCTTGCAAGAGTATCAGTGATTGTAGAAAGGATTGCATTAACAGCAGCCTCTGCGTTCTTCTTAGTGAAGTCTGTTTTATCAGCAACAGCGCTGATTAATTCGGTCTTTGTCATTTTAATTATCCTCCATTTATTAGAATTTACAATTGAATTATATACCCTTTAACATGATTTGTCAAGGAATTGACGAAAAAATGACAAAACGACCTATAATTGCCTATATACAGCGCATTTTTTATTAAAATCACCTATACAGCAGCTTGGAATCGCTGTATTTGTCAAAGCTTGTTCATACCCTTATAAACTGCGATTTACAGGTGATTGTGCATTTATTCTGCAGTAAGCTTGTTATCCTCAAAATCAATGTCTATAGTATCACCGGCAGAGAGATTGCTGCCTATAATTTTTTTGGCAACGAGAGTCTCAACCTTGCTCTGAATGAATCGTCTGAGCGGACGTGCACCGAAGTTTGGGTCATAGCCGCAGTCAACAATATAATTCTTTGCAGCCTGTGAGACATTAATTCCAATATGCTTGTCGTTAAGACGTTTCCGGAGGTCATCGAGCATAAGGTCAACAATTTTCATGATTTCAGATTTGGCAAGAGGCTTATAGAAAATTATTTCGTCAAGACGATTAAGGAATTCCGGACGGAACTGCTGTTTCAGAAGTGTATCAACATTTTCACGGGCTTCATCAGTGATTTCGCCATTCGGACCGATACCGTCAAGGATATAAGGTGAACCAAGATTCGATGTAAGAATGATTATAGTATTTTTAAAGTCAACAGTTCTGCCCTGAGAATCGGTAATCCGTCCGTCATCAAGAACCTGAAGGAGAATATTGAACACATCGGGATGAGCCTTTTCTATTTCATCAAAGAGTACAACTGAGTAGGGCTTTCTGCGCACAGCCTCTGTAAGCTGACCGCCCTCGTCGTAACCGACGTATCCGGGAGGCGCTCCGATAAGGCGTGATACACTGAATTTCTCCATATATTCGCTCATATCAATGCGGATGATATTGCGTTCGTCGTCAAAAAGTATTTCGGACAATGCCTTGGCAAGCTCGGTTTTACCGACGCCTGTAGGTCCGAGAAAGAGGAATGAACCGATAGGTCTGTCGGGGTCCTGAATGCCTGCACGTGACCTTAAAATAGCTTCGCTTACCCTTGTAACAGCCTCGTCCTGACCGATAACACGCTTGTGCAGTAAATCTTCAAGACCGAGAATTTTCTCTTTTTCGCCCTCCATGAGCTTAGCGACAGGAATGCCGGTCCAGCGGCAGACAATCTTTGCGATTTCTTCTTCTGTAACCTTGTCACGCAGCAGCTTATCTTCGTCAATACCATGTTCAGCCGTGTGTTCAAGCTCCTCAAGCTGTTTCTGGAGCTGAGGGAGTCTGCCGTATTTCAGCTCAGCGGCTTTATTCAGGTCGTATTCACGTTCAGCCTTTTCGATATCCGCACCAACTGCTTCAATCTGCTCACGCAGCTTCTGGACTGCGGAAATATCGTTTTTCTCATTCTCCCATTTAGCCTTCATGGCGTTGAATTTTTCACGCAGCTCTGAAAGCTCCTTGCGTATTTCTTCAAGATGCTCCTGAGAAATAGAATCGCTTTCCTTTTTAAGTGCAGCCTCCTCGATTTCCAGCTGGACAATTTTGCGTGAAATAACGTCAAGCTCGGTCGGCATGGAGTCCATTTCGGTGCGGATTGTTGCACACGCTTCGTCAATAAGGTCTATGGCCTTATCAGGGAGAAAACGGTCGGTGATATAGCGGTTTGAGAGAATTGCAGCGGAAATAAGGGCATTATCATTAATTTTTACACCGTGAAAGACCTCGTATCGCTCTTTAAGTCCACGAAGAATGGAAATAGTATCTTCAACCGTAGGCTCGTCAACCATAACAGGCTGGAAACGACGTTCAAGAGCGGGGTCCTTTTCAATGTACTGGCGATATTCGTTGAGGGTTGTGGCGCCGATACAATGCAGCTCACCACGTGCAAGCATAGGCTTGAGCAGATTGCCAGCGTCCATAGCGCCGTCGGTTTTACCTGCACCGACAATAGTATGAAGCTCATCAATGAACAAAAGAATCTGTCCGTTGCTGTTCTTTATTTCATTCAGTACTGCCTTGAGACGCTCTTCAAATTCACCTCTGTATTTTGCACCTGCAACGAGTGCTCCCATATCAAGGGAGAAAACCTTGCGGTCTTTGAGGCTGTCCGGTACATCACCTGCAACAATTCTCAGTGCAAGTCCCTCTGCGATAGCGGTTTTGCCTACGCCGGGTTCACCTATAAGAACAGGATTATTTTTGGTTTTACGTGAAAGTATGCGTATAACATTTCTGATTTCGCTGTCACGTCCGATAACTGGGTCAAGTTTATTTCTGCGTGCAAGACCAACAAGCTCCTGACCGTATTTGGTAAGTACATCATAGGTATCCTCAGGGTTCTCAGTAGTGACACGTGTATTGCCTCTTACCGACATAAGGACATTAAGAAAAGCGTCACGGTTTATATTGAATAAGCTCATCAGCTGAGCAACATCCTTGTCTTTGGAGTCGATAAGTGCAAGCATGAGGTGCTCTACTGAAACGAATTCATCCTTCATATTTGAAGCAACAGCCTCTGCAGAAGTGATAATGCGGTCACATTCATTAGAAAGTCCGATATTACTGCTTCTGCCGCTTCCGGTGACTTTTGTAAGGGAGCGGATTTTTTTATCGGTTTCCGATTCAAACAATTGAGGGTCTATATTCATTTTCCTGATCAGCTGGGGTATGAGACCGTTTTCCTGCTTGATCAGACCTGCAAGGAGATGAAGCGGCTCTATAACCGGATTTGACTGCATAACAGCAATACTCTGAGCCTTTCTTACGGCGTCAATGGATTTCTGAGTTAATTTTTCTGCATTCATAATTTTTTCCTCCTGTCAGATTATAAATTCTTCAAGTAAATTTTTATATTCATATTCAAGCTCCGGAGCAAGCTGTCTGAAGGACTGCGGTCCGGAGAAATATGCTTGTATTGACTGATTGAGGTTGGTGAGGTAGCGGCTGATTGCTGCACCATTCTGTTCTTCGTTCAGACCGCTGTTGATCAGTTTGCGTGTAAAGCTTCCCGAGCAAAGCTCGCAGGTGTAGTTTTCGTAACTGAGCTGTGCAAGAGCAGCTGCTTCAAGCTTGACCCTGTAAATAAAGAAGTTATTGAAAAGGTTTATCAGCGGTTCGCTCTGGGTTCTTATGCGTACTTTAAGCGTACCAAGAAATTCATCAGGGGAGCGTTCAAGCTCTACTTTATAATTAACAGTGGGACGGTATTTATACTCCAGAGCTGTTCGCAGGGTCATAAGAGAAGCGGAGCGCTGCTGCTGAATCTGGAAGCTGCTGCTGATCAGATCGGTAAGGGAACAGAAGATTTCCTGCATACGCATTTCGGGTGTAATGCAGGAGAGATGTTCGGCGAGAATCTGGTTGATGAGGTTGGAACGGCTTGTGCCGCGCCGATATGCTTCCGCATCAACTGCTTGAATTACGTCGTCCATGAGGACGAGACTATAAACACTTTTATTCATACTATCTCCTTTCGCAGATGTAAGCTCACAGTACAAGGGTGTTCTTACTTGTGAGTTTATTATATTATATCACGCATTATAGAATTTGTCAAGCGAATTATATAATATTATGCGCAAATTTATTGATATAAAAAAATCCATCCCAGAGGGATGGATGAAATCGATCCAAACGATATAATCGTTTAGCACTGTGGATCGAGCCATAGATTATAGTTAAAAAAAGTTATTGAGAATGGAAAAATGCGAAATGATTACAAATGAAAGGGTTTAGTTTTCTTTATTAACAAATCTGTTTCTATGGCGAGCAAGTGAATTAATACTCAATATCAAGCACATGAGAGGGGAGGGTACTTGATACTGAGTACCAAAAATCTTCATTTGCTGTATATATTATATTGCAAAAGAGAAAACTTGACAATATATAAATGTACACAAAACTATACAATTGTATACTTTTTGTCGAAATTCTCATAATTTTATTTTAAACTTTTAGTAAATTAGTTATCTGATTAGAATAATTCACATAAAATTTAAAATACTAATTACCACTGAAAAGGTTCTGGCCATTGCTCACAGTACTTTCAACAGCAGTGCTTCCATTTACTGTTGCTTTGAATATATTTCCGCTTGAAATATCAGGAGCGAGCATCATAAGACATCTGAAATTGTTGTGAGGAGCAAAATTCACGAATTCAGTACCATTGAGAATCATAGCCACGTTGCTTCCTGCTGCAACAGATTTACCGAGATCAACGACAACATATGGATTTACAGCGGAGGTAGGCGGTGAAACCATATTTCCTGCTGCAAACACATAGCCTCCGGTATAGCTGAACGGACCTGCTGCAAAAATGGAGCTTTTTTCTTCTTTGGTACCGCCTGAAATGATTGAGCGTCCGCCATTAATATTGATAGTGCCTTTTGAGTTTAGTCCGTTTGTACCGCCTTTTATATTCAATATTCCATCATTGATAGTAATATCGTCATGGGCAATTATTCCGGATTTGATTGAGTTGATGTTGTATGTACCGCCGTCAATAATGACATCGTCGTCACTTGCTATGCCATGAGCGTTATTGGAATTGATATTAAGCGTACCTGAGCCTTTTATACGAAGCGTATCATTTGAGAAGATAACTCCGTCATTGATTTTATCCTTTGCACCGTCGCTGAGGGTAGAGGTAGTACCGTCAGCAAGTTCAATCGTACATCTTTTTGCCTCATTGATAAAGATTGCAGGACCTGAGGAATTAGCGATATTTACATTATTGAGGATAATTTTAACCTTTTCCTCGGTTGCGGTGCTTACGCAGAGCTGTCCGTCAGTGACTGAACCTGAAATAAGGTAATCTCCGCCAGCAGTAATTGTTACGACAGAGCCGTTTGTAGTCACATTTTCGCCTTTAACACTTGCAGTTGAGCCAAAAGTGATTTCTGCTGTATATGTTTTGACTTCTTCAGGAGGTGGTGTCTGCGGAGTATCACCTGATGATGTACCTTCACCGTTATTTGGAGTTCCGCTGTTTTCAGTTGGTTTTTCTGTAGGTTTTTCTTCCGGTGCTGACGGAGTAGTATTGGTTGCTGGCTTTTGATTATTTGTTTCGCCTGAAGGATTTTTTACCGTAGTTGGTTCATTATTTTTGTCAGCAGATG
>JAGBIH010000009.1 GCA_017935095.1 Ruminococcus sp. | reverse complement strand
CTGCTCCTTTCAGCCGCTCTGACCTCCCTGCTGACAGGTATTACCGAACCTATTGAATTCACCTTCTTATTCGTAGCACCTGTTATGTATATTGTTCACTGTATTCTTGCAGGTCTTTCATATATGCTTATGCACGTTTTCAATGTAGGCGTCGGAATGACCTTCTCCGGCGGTGTAATTGATCTTACACTGTTCGGTATCCTTCAGGGCAATGAAAAAACAAACTGGATATGGATTGTTATTGTTGGACTTGTTTATGCTGTAATTTACTATTTTATTTTCTATTTCATGATTACAAGGCTTAATTTCAAAACTCCCGGAAGAGAGGCTGACAATGAAGAAGCTCGTCTCTATACCCGTAAGGATGTGGACGCAAGAAAGGCGTCTGCCACCAACAAAAGCAATAATAATTCTGACAGAATCAGCGCAATGATTCTTAAAGGACTCGGCGGCAAATCAAATCTTTCCGATATTGATTGCTGCGCTACAAGACTCCGTGTAACCGTCATCAATGCAGAGCTTGTACAGGATAATCTGCTTAAAGAAAGCGGTGCTTCAGGCGTGATTCATAAGGGAAACGGCGTTCAGATTATTTACGGACCGCAAGTTTCTGTAGTAAAATCACAGCTTGAGGATTTTCTTGATACTCCAGCTTCCGATAATCTTGACAAGCTGTCTGAAATATCATCCGCTGATACTCCGGTAACGAAAAATAAGTCCATTAATAACAATTCTAAGGAAATTGTACTTTATTCTCATCTCAATGGTACTGTCATTCCGCTTGAACAGGTTGAGGATGAAGCTTTTTCTACAAAGGTTCTCGGTGACGGTATCGCAGTTGAACCGATTCAGGGCAGGCTTTATGCACCGTGCGACGGCAAAGTGGATATGGTGTTTGATACAATGCACGCTATCAATCTTATATCGGATGACGGCTGTGAAATTTTGCTTCACATCGGAATAGATACTGTGAAGCTCGGCGGAAAATTCTTTGAAGCTCATGTTTCCGACGGACAGGAAATCCACAGGGGTGACCTTTTGATTTCTTTTGATATTGATGGAATCCGTAATGCCGGTTACAAGACAACAACTGCAATGATTATCTGTAATTCGGATGACTATAATTCAATAGAAGCTGCTGCTTCGGGCAATGTGTCCGCAGGCGCAAGAATTATCAGAATCAACTGAAAGGAGTATTTACTATGAAAACATTCACCTATACTATCAAGGACGAGCTTGGAATTCATGCAAGACCGGCAGGACTGCTTGCAAAAACCGCAAAAGCTCTCGACAGCGAAATTACAATTTCAAAAGGAGAAAAAACCGTCGGTGCGGCAAAGCTCATGGCTCTTATGGGACTTGGCGTAAAGTGCGGAGATAAAATTACTGTTACCATTAACGGCGGCAATGAGGATGCCTCTGAAAGAGCAATGAGAGAAGTCCTTGAGGATAATCTTTAACGAGGTGTTTTAAAATGACAAAATTTACCGGTAAGGGCGTTTATGGGGCAGTTGCTGTAGGAAAAATATCTGTTTTCAAGCGTCAGGACATTCAGGTGAAGCGTATCAGAATTGAAGATACACAGGCTGAAATTGCACGTTTTGAAGCAGCAAAGGAAAAAACAATTTCACAGCTTAAAGATATTTATGATATGGCTCTTAAAGAGGTCGGCGAAGCAAATGCCCAGATTTTTGAAATCCACATGATGATGGTGGAGGACGATGACTACAATGCCGCTATTGCTGAAATGATAAACGGACAAAAAGTAAATGCCGAGTATGCCGTCGCTGTTATTGCAGACAACTTTGCAGAGATGTTTTCGTCAATGGACGACAGCTATATGCAGGCAAGAGCAACTGATGTACGTGATATTTCCAACAGGATTATTGCGTGTATGTCGGAGCAGAAGGATAACAATTCCTTTTCCGATGAAAAAGTGATAATCTGTGCAGATGACCTTGCTCCAAGCGAAACCGTATCCCTCGACAAGGAAAAGGTTCTTGCATTTGTAACTGCACACGGCTCTTCAAATTCGCATACCGCTATATTGGCAAGAAATATGAATATTCCTGCAATTATAGGAGTGGGAGATGAGTTCCTATCACAGATTAACGACGGAGATATGGCTGTTGCAGACGGCTTTTCAGGTGAACTGATTGTAAATCCTGATGAAGAATTATTGTCGGAATACAGGCAGAAACAGCTGGATGAATCCGAAAAAAAAGCGCTTCTCCAGAAGCTGAAGGGCAAAGAAAATGTAACCCTTGACGGCAGAAGAATAGATATATATGCCAATATCGGAAGCGTTGACAATATCGGTGCCGTACTTCTCAATGACGCAGGCGGAATAGGGCTTTTCAGAAGTGAATTTCTGTATCTTGAGAATAGTGACTATCCTACAGAGGATATGCAGTTCATGGCTTACAGGAAAGTGCTTGAAAGTATGCCTGCAAAAAAAGTAATTATCCGTACCCTTGATATCGGTGCCGATAAACAGGCTGATTATTTCAGGCTTGATAAAGAAGAAAACCCTGCTCTCGGACTTCGGGCAATACGTTTATGTCTCAGCCGTCCCGAAATTTTCAGAACTCAGCTCAGAGCTTTGTACAGAGCTTCGGTTTACGGCAGACTGGGTATAATGTTCCCTATGATTACAAGTGTAAGTGAGCTTGAAAAGGTTCTTGCACTGTGCAGACAGGTTAAAAGCGAGCTCGACAGCGAAAACATTGAGTATTCCGAAAATATCGAGCTTGGTATTATGATTGAGACTCCCGCTGCGGCAATTATCAGCGATAAGCTTGCTCCTATGGTAGATTTTTTCAGTGTAGGTACAAACGACCTCACTCAGTATACACTTGCCTGCGACAGACAGAATCCTCAGGTTGAACCTTTCTGCGATACTCATCATGAAGCAATACTCCGACTTATTGAAATATCTGCCGCAAATGCTCATAAGCACGGTATATGGATCGGCATATGCGGTGAGCTTGCTGCCGATACAAGCCTTACTGAAACCTTTCTCAGAATAGGTATTGATGAGCTGTCTGTTTCGCCTTCGTTCGTCTTAAGATTAAGGGATAATGTGCGTAAAATAAATCTATCCGAATGAGAGGGTTTTGCGCAGACTGCTGATTTGCTGTCGTAAACGGTTGTATATTCAGAAAATTTGTGGTATAATGTTTTCAGCAGATCAATGAACAAGGAGAAAAAGCATGAATAATATCATAGTAACAGATGTACGTTCACAGAAAGGTGACAGCGCATTTCTGATAGACGATGGAAAAACCTCGATACTTTATGATACAGGCTTTGGCTTTACAGGCTTTGAAATAGCTGAAAATATAAAATCAGCCCTCGGGGAAAGAAATCTCGATTATATTTTCCTTACGCACTCACACTACGACCATGCTCTCGGAAGTGCATATATACTGAGGCATTATCCGACAGCAAAGGTTGTGGCGGGTGAATACGCTGTCGGTATTTTTCAGCGTGACGGCGCAAAAAGAACAATGCGTGAGCTTGATGCTAAATTCGCAGCAAGGTGCGGGGTTACAGACTACGAATTTCTCGGTGATGAGCTGAGAGTAGATATAGCTGTCAAGGACGGAGATATAATTCAGGCAGGTGACATGAGTTTTGAGGTTCTGAACCTGCCCGGACATACACGCTGTTCTATGGGATATTACTGTCGTGAAAAAAAGCTGCTTCTTTCAAGTGAAACACTCGGTGTATACGACGGAGAAAGAACGATTGTCCCCTCGTATCTTGTAAGCTATGCGGATTCCATTGCATCTGTCGAGAGAGTAGAAAAGCTTGAAATCAGTCGTATTCTTGCACCTCATTATGGAATACTCAGTCAGGAGCAAACAAAATTTTTCCTTGATAATATGAAATCAGCTTCGGAAAAAACTGCACTGAATATCTTGAACAGCCTTAAAAAAGGTAAAAACACCGACGAAATCATTGCTGAATTCAAAGCAGAATTCTGGCATGGATATATATGGGAGATTTATCCTGAGGATGCAGTAAATCTTAATACCTCAATTATGACAGAGCTCGTGCGCAAGGAATTAATGTAAGGCTTTACGGAATCAATAAAATTCAACTCATTAAAGCATACTTTGATTGAATATAACAAACGGACTGCAGGTCAATCGACTTGCAGTCCGTATTTTTATTGCATATTTTTTCTGAATTCAATGAACTCCTCATAAGTTCCCTGCCTGTCAATACAGCCGGACGGAGTTATCTCAATTATACGATTTGCAGTTGTCTGAAGAATTTCGTGGTCATGTGAAGCAAGAAGAACAACTCCTTTGAAATTTATCAGACTGTTGTTGACCGCTGTAATACTTTCAAGATCAAGATGATTGGTAGGACGGTCAAGTACAAGTGCATTTGAGCCGAACAACATCATACGTGAGAACATACAGCGCACCTTTTCTCCTCCGGACAATACATTTACAGGCTTGTACACATCATCACCCGAAAAGAGCATTCTTCCGAGGAAGCCTCGCAGATATGTCTCTGTTTCGTCCTTGACAGAGTACTGACGGATCCAGTCAAGAATAGACAGTTCGCAGCCGTTGAAGTATTCATTATTATCAACGGGCATATATGACGTAGAAACCGAAACGCCCCACTTGAATGTACCGGAATCAGGCTGTTCCTCCTCCATGAGGATTTTGAAAAGCATGGTGATTGCCTGTTCACTCTCTCCGATAAATGCCACCTTGTCGTTTCTGCCAAGAGTGAAGCTTACGTTATCAAGAAGCTTTACTCCGTCTACAGTTTTTGTAAGTCCCTCAACCTGAAGAATATCCTTGCCAAGCTCTCTGTCCATATCAAATCCGATAAACGGATAACGTCTGCTTGATGCGGGAAGCTCCTCAACAGTGAGCTTTTCAATGAGCTTTCGTCTTGAGGTAGCCTGATTGGACTTTGATTTGTTTGCGGAAAAGCGTGCAATAAAGTCTTTGAGCTCCTTGATTTTCTCCTCATTCTTCTTGTTCTGCTGTTTGATCATGCGCTGGATAAGCTGGCTGGACTCATACCAGAATTCATAGTTTCCAACATACATCTTGATTTTATTGTAGTCTATATCAACGATATGAGTGCAGACGTTATTAAGGAAGTGACGGTCATGGGATACTACGATTACAGTACCGAAATACTCGGAGAGAAACTCTTCAAGCCAGCGTACTGCGTCTATGTCAAGATGGTTTGTCGGCTCATCAAGAAGGATAATATCGGGATTCCCGAAAAGTGCCTGTGCAAGAAGCACCTTTACCTTATCGTTACCTGAAAGGGTTGACATCTGTGAATAGAGAATATCCTCAGAAAGTCCGAGACCCTGTATAAGCTTGGAAGCATCCGATTCTGCCTCCCAGCCATTAAGCTCAGCAAATTCGCCCTCAAGCTCCGAAGCTTTTACTCCGTCCTCCTCAGAAAAATCCTCCTTGGCATAAAGGGCATCCTTTTCCTGCATTATCTCATAAAGACGTGCATTTCCCATTATAACCGTATCGAGCACTGTATATTCTTCATATGCGAAGTGATCCTGCTTGAGAACGCTGAGACGTTCCTCCTTAGGCATTACTACCTCGCCCGAAGCAGGCTCAAGCTCTCCGCAGAGAACACGCAAGAATGTGGATTTGCCTGCACCGTTTGCTCCGATAACGCCGTAACAGTTACCGTTTGTGAATTTTAGATTTACATTTTTAAAAAGCGTAGTTCCGCCGAATTGTACACTGACATTTGTTACTGTAATCATAATACCTCCAGAAATTGCAATACTTGCATTATTATAGCATATTTCCGAAGCCATGTAAAGTAAAATCCGTTTTTTTCTTGTAGATTTCACACAAAACACGCAAAGCTGCTTTGTATACTCCTACAAATTGTATTTTCTTGTGAGAAAATTCCAATAGTTAAACGTCAAATAAGTGAAGAGGTGTTCCTGACCTTTTATTGAAAACAATATTTTTTAAAGAGGTGTTATTATGAGAAAACTGAAAAGATTCATTGCCCTTACCCTG
>JAGBIH010000113.1 GCA_017935095.1 Ruminococcus sp. | reverse complement strand
CGATGCTGGGTGCCGCTTCATGGTCTACCCTGTAATATTCAAGCCCAAGCTTTTCCAGAAGATCATAGCAGTTATCCTCAACAGCGCTTCTGCTTTCCTCGGGTCTTCCTTTGTATAAATTCTGATCTACAAACATTTTATTTCCTCCATTCGGGATAACCACATCGTTTAACGCCGCCGTTTCAGCAGAAGCCGCATACGAGGTTATAATAAGCGTTCTCTCGGAGTTGTTTCCACCCGAAGCACGTACTGTATTTACAAAATCATGTTCGTATTTATTAACTACAGCTCTTTCCTCAGCTGTACCACCCATCCACTCATTTGCACTTCCTACAGTTCTCGGTTCATTCATTCCCTCAAAAAGCAGACGGTCACCATAGTCCCTGAAGCGTTCTGAAACCTGTTTCCAGATAGCACAGAGCTTTGCGCTGTCGGCAGCATATTCTGAATTATTCGGCGTAAACCAGATATAGTCGTCATGGTGCATATTGATAATGACAAACAAGCCTTCATCATAAGCATAGTCAACTATTTCCTGAACACGGTCAAGCCATTCCTTGTCAATAGTCTCACCGTTCATATGCTCTCCCCACGTTACAGGAATACGAATTGCATTGAAGCCGGAGCTTTTTACAGACTTTATCATTTCCTTTGTTGTTTTTAAATTTCCCCAGCCTGTTTCCGTAGCAAGACCTGTTTTCGTTGTATTATAGCTGTCGAGAGTATTTCCCAGATTCCAGCCGACCTTTATTTCCCTGACTATCTGAGAAGCACTTCTGAAATCTCCGGTAGTTTCATTTACCGGAGGAGCAGTGTCGTCTTTTATTGCAGGTGCAGAAACAGAACCGCTGCCCTGACTGTATTTAACCGTGACTGAATCAAGAGTCACAGACGGCTGATTGCTCCACCAATAGCCGAGCATAATCTCGCCCTCCTCTGAAATATAGTTTTTTGCCTGTGCAGGTACAAACCATGTGAGTGATAAAGATGAACTGCTGGTAAACACCGCTGTATCCGGCGACTGATAATAGCCTGCGGAAGAGCCATAGCCAAAGGCTCCTGTATATTTCCCGAACGGACCTGAGGAACTTACGTTGAAGGTCACAGCCTCAGGGACTGCATCTGCCGGCAGAAAATCTGCTGTGGGGATTTTTATTGTATTATCGGTATCGCTGTAGGAAACGCTTTTTCCGACACTGTGAGTAACAGTACCGTCAACGGGAATTTCTCTTTTACGGGTACATGTACAGATAACGCTGTCCAGTCTTATACTTGCTGCATTACCCCACCAGTAGCCGAAAAGCAGCTCTCCGCCTGACGCAATATAGTCACTGATTTCTGCAGGCACATTCCATGTTATTTCGCCGTAGGTGCCCTGAGTTGGGGCTGTGAAGTCAGCTGACTGATACCAGCCCTCAGCTGTAGACGCCGTACAGCTGCCTGTTACGGAAATTCCGCAGCCTCCCTTGAAGGTTCCGATGTCAGCACCGTCTCCTGAATATATAACAAATGTAAAGGATGAAACAACATCACCTTCTTCAATAAAGTCAGCAAGCGACAAAGAAATAGTATTGCTGTCCTTAGTACGCTGAATTGTTTTATCTACAGTTACCTGAGTACCTATAGTTGAAGAAAGTGTTTCTACAGGACTTATATGCTCAGTTACAGGCTCTGTTGATGGTTCTTCTGTTGTCGCAGCAGGTTCGGTAACGATATCGGTTGATTTTGTAATATCGGTTTCCGATTCTGAAAGAGGTTCAACCGCAGAACTGTTCTTCTTATCGCTGCAGCCGGTACCCGACATCATCATTGTTCCTGCTGAAAGCAAAGCAATTAATCTTTTTTTCATTATATATACCTTTCTGTTTTCTGATATGATTAAGGTAATTGTGCGAAGAATACAGCGCTGGGGTTATTTATAATTTTTTCCGATATTGCCCTGAATTCGTACAAAGTTAATTATACCACTATTTTCCATTAAATTCAATCCCTTTAGCGGTTTTGACAAAAATAAATATTCTGTAAATTCAAAACATCATTTTATTGAAATTCAAAAAAATATAACCTGAAAAGCAATAATGGTTCCGTTCATATAAAAGCTTTATATATATTTATCGGTGGAAACCTTTCTGAAGAAAGGTTCTTCCTCAATAATATATACGTAAAAACTTCTGTAAGAACAATACATTTATGCCCTTCAGGTTATAGTAAAGCAGCATTATAACTGCCAGTCATCACAAAGCTTATTGATAGCCTCTGTAAGCTTTCTCATATCTGCATTTGCACGTCCGCCCGAATCCTTTATAAGATTTGCAAGACGGTCTGATGCGGCGATGAGGTCATTATGGTAAACATTCATATTTGCATTTACCTTCTTCTTTGTCGGAATCGCCACAGGCTCTGCATCAACTGTAATCTCTCCGCTTATGATATCAAATTCCGCACCGCTGTACGGAGCATATGCATCAACGCCAAGCTCGTCCTTGATACGCTGTGTAAGACTATCGGCAGAGCTTGCCTCACCATGATTTACAAAGAATTTCTTAACACCGGAAATTGCCTTTGCCCAGCTGAGGAGCCCATTGACATCAGCATGACCGCTTACGCCGGGAAGCTGTTTTATTTCAGCGGCAACATTAACCGTTTCACCAAAAAGCTTTACCTTTTTTGCTCCTTCAATAAGACTTCTTCCAAGAGTATTTACTGACTGATAGCCAACAAAAAGAACTGTACATTCCGGCTTCCAGAGATTATGCTTGAGATGATGCTTTACACGTCCTGCCTCGCACATTCCGCTTGCAGAAATAATGACCTTCGGACGTGAATCACTGTTGATTGCACGTGAATCATCACTTGTAACGGTTCTGACAAGGTCAATGAAGGTAATCGGATTTATGCCCTGACGCACATATGCGAGAGCCTCCTCGTCATAACAGCTTTCACGGTTATTGATAAAGATATTGGTAGCCTCATTTGCAAGAGGGCTGTCAACATAAACAGGGAATCCGTCATGTCCCTTCAGAAGCTTCTTTTCCTTGATCTGACGGATAAAATAAAGCATTTCCTGAGTTCTTCCGACTGCAAAGGAAGGAATAATCACACTGCCGCCACGATCGAAGGTTCTTTGCAGAACTTCAGCAAGTGCGGTAACATAGTCGGTAGGACGATTATGCACACGGTTACCGTAGGTTGATTCTATTACCACGTAGTCAGCGTCACTGATATACTGAGGATCACGGATAAGCGGCTGGTCTGTATTTCCGATATCGCCTGAGAATGCAAGCTTTCTTGTCTCGCCGTTTTCAGTCAGTGTAACTACAATGCTTGAAGAACCGAGAAGGTGTCCTGCATCACGGAAATACACTGTAATTCCCTCGCATATCTCACACGAGGTATCATACTCATGCGGTACAAACTTTGAAATAGCGCCGAGAGCGTCATCCATAGTATAGAGCGGCTTATAATCCGGCTCGCCCTTTCTTCTTGCCTTACGGCTTCTCCATTCCGCTTCAAATTCCTGAATATGAGCGCTGTCCTGAAGCATAACACTGCAAAGATTGGCAGTTGCACCTGATGAGTGTATTTCACCCTTGAAGCCTTCGGCATAGAGCAGCGGCAGCAAGCCGGAATGGTCAATATGCGCATGAGTCAGCAGTACATAGTCGATATCTGACGCAGCAACAGGAAGCTCCACATTCTCAAACATATCCAGACCCTGCTGCATACCGAAATCAACAAGCAGTTTTTTTCCGCACGCTTCGATATATGTACAGCTTCCGGTAACCTCATGGGTTGCACCGATAAAAATCATTTTCATATAAAAACCTCCGAATCATAAGGCAGATCTTACACTGCACTGCCTTAAAGTATCTACATTTAATTATAACATATATTTCTCTTGCTGTCTATATATTTTTGTGAGTTTTCACACAATTTTTATTTTTCAGGCTAAAAAACCGAATTCTGTTTGCTCTTTTTTATACAGCTTGACTGTCCGTTTATCTTAAAACAATACCGCACAAAATCCGTCTTGCGACTCTGTGCGGTATTACCTTAGCATATCAGAAACAGCATCAGCAACGGAATCCCAAAAGTCTTATGGATTCGCATTACATCAGAGGCGCAAATATTTTCAGTATGCTGCCTGTAATTTTATAAAACAGCTTTTCCTTTTTTATAGTCTCCGCAGTAACCTCTCTGCACAAGGCAAGGGTATTCTGAAAATCCGCTTCAATATCAGAAATGCAGCTTGTGCGATAAAGGTATGCCGCACATTCAAAATGGTGGTAAAGACTTCTGTAATCAAGATTTATCGTACCGACAACAGCTTTTTCACTGTCACTGACAAATACCTTTGCGTGAACAAAGCCCGGAGTATATTCATAAATTTTCACACCTGCATTTATCAGTGATTTGTAATGGGACTTCGCAAGCGCATAGGCAGATTTCTTATCAGTAATTCCCGGAAGAATGATTTTAACGTCTATCCCCCTCTGAGCAGCAAATTTTACAGCCGCTTCAAGCTCACCGTCAAGAATGAGATAAGGCGTCATGATATGAACATAGCTTGTAGCACGGTTAAGTATATCCATGTATACTGTTTCGCCTACCTTATCGCTGTCAAGCGGACAATCGGCGTACGGCATCACAAAGCCCTCAGCTTCTCTTTTCTCCGACGGTATATCAAGGAATTTATCCCATTCAGGAGTTCTTTCCGTGACATTCCACATCTGCAGAAACATAAGAGTAAAGCTGCTTACAGCCTCTCCTCTGAGCATAATCGCCGTATCCTTCCAGTGACCGAAGCGTTCAATCCTGTTTATATACTCGTCAGCAAGATTAACGCCTCCGCTGAAAGCAGTTTTACCGTCGATAACGAGGATTTTCCGGTGGTCACGGTAATTGTAATGAGTGGAGATAAATGGTCTTATGGGAGAAAAAGCCTTGCACCTGATACCAAGCTTTTTCATGCGCTCCGGATAATCAAAGGACAGGGTTGAAATTTCACACATTCCGTCATACATTACACGGACATCAACGCCCTGTGCGGCTTTTTCCGCAAGGATACCAAGAATTTTTCCCCACATATAGCCCTCGTCGATGATAAAATACTCCATGAGTATGAATTTTTCAGCCTTTTCAAGTTCCCTGAGCAATGCCTCAAACTTTGCCTCGCCTGAAGGGAAATATGTTACCTCGGTACTTTTATAAACAGGAAAGCAGCCGCTTCTGTTAAGATATCTGCATAAATCGTCTGTACCGGAGGCTATGAGCAAAGGGTCATTCATGACATCGTTATTCTGCGGCAGCTTGTTACGTGTAATACTGATTAGATGTGCGATACGCTCCTTTATTGCACGATGACCGAAATCGAACTGAGTGTACCACAGAAGAATTGTTCCCGGAATCGGAAACAGCATTATTATCGCCAGCCATGTAAGCTTTGCGGAATAATCAGTTTCACTGTTGAACAGAAAAAGCAGCATACCTATTGAAAAAAGCGTCTGAACAGCGGTAAAATACGGAATAAATTCATTCATCCAGCCGTAAAGCGTCAGAAATATACCTATCTGAAATATAATCAGTACAGCGATAATGAAAAGACGGCTGAATATAAGATGAAGCAGACCTTTTTTCTTCTTAGGAATCAGGCGTATGATATTTTCTTTCTTTTCCATAAACTCCTCCTGAAAATATAAAACGGTACTTTTTAAATACAATACAGTGGTCATATAACAGGTTTTAAACAGATTTGATATATTATTTTGATTATATCACAAATTTTCCGGAATTTCAATATTGACTATGGTAAATATGTGTGTTATAATGTTGTCAATGTTGTATGAAAATTCAGGTCGAAACGGAGGCTTTTAAGGTGCCGCAGACAAGGGCGGAGGTTATACGTCAGATCCGCAGCTTTTCTGAAGCTGATATGACGGAAACTGAGTTTTTAAATATGCTTGAAGAAAATATGCTGCCGCTGCAGCAGTTCTTCACATATTACAGATGTGCCATTATGGAGATCGAAACAAAGTTCAAGGTTCTCAATGAGCAGTTTTCACTGAACGGCGAGAGTAATCCAATTGAATTTATTCAGTCACGTATCAAGAGCTACGGAAGTATTTCACGCAAGATTATCAGTAAGAATATTCCGAGAACCCTTGAAGCTATTGAGAATAATATCCACGATATAGCCGGTATAAGAGTTGTATGCTCGTTTATTCAGGATATTTACAGGCTTGCTGACTGCTTTTTACAACAGGACGACATCACTCTTATAAAACAAAAAGACTATATACGTAATCCGAAGCCGAATGGTTACCGCAGTCTGCATCTTATAGTTGCTGTTCCGATTTTTCTTGAAAATGAAAAAAGACTCGTAAAGGTTGAGGTTCAGCTGCGTACAATAGCTATGGACTTCTGGGCAAGTCTTGAGCATAAGCTGAGATACAAAAAGAATCTTCCTCATGAAAAGCTTGAATTGCTCACCGACAGTCTCAAGCAATGTGCCGATGAAAGTGCTCTCTGGGACGAGAGAATGCAGGATATCAGGAATATCATAGAAAGTGACTGAGGAGTGATAATATGAAGGATAAAATGATGAAACAGCTGAAAAGGCTGAAAAGCTTTTTCATAAACCCTCATCTTATAATCTGTTATATTATTGCATGGATAATTACTAACGGCTGGGCGTATATTTGCCTCGGTGCCGGAACATACTATAAAATCAAATGGCTTGTGGCTGTTGCGGGAACTTATCTTGCAATTCTGTGGTCACCGTTCTGCTTTGAGCTTATAGTAACACTTCTTATCACAATGTGGCTTCTGAAGATATTTTTTCCGAATGACACAAAAACTCTCAGAAGGATAAAAATCATATCACGCTGCTACAGAATGAAAGTCAACAGAAAAAAACGTGAAAAGCGTGAAAAGAAAATGAAGTCTGATGACAAATCAGAATGTTGATGAATCAATCAGCAAAATAATTGCAACCAAGCGGTGCGTAAAAAACAAACTGCTTAGTATATAACCCGATTTCATAAATCATGCATATGCTTTCAGAATATGGTTGGTCTGAAAAGCGTATGACAATAATGTACAAAGTCGTAAGACAGGCTTTGTTAAGTGTTGCCATATGTATTTTTATGAAAACAGGTTTAAAAATATTATATATATATCAATGGAGGAATTGGTTATGAAAAAGTTTTTATCATTACTCGCAGCAGGCGTTATCACATTCTCATGTGCTGCCTGCGGAAGCAAGGACGACAGCTCAAAGTCTGATTCAGAGACTACAACTTCTGCTGAAGCAGAGGTTCAGATTGCTGACCCTGTTGTTCTTCTTACAGACGTATGGGCATTATATGCCGAAAATGAGAAGTTCGCTGTTGCAGGCGGAGACTTCAACGAGGAAAATATGAACATGGAGGGTCCCGGCAGATACGGTATCGCTGACAGCGAGGCTATCGATGCAGCACTCGGTTTCCCGGCTGCTTCTATCGACAAAATTGACGATGCCGCTTCACTCATGCACATGATGAACGCAAACACATTTACAGCTGGCGCTTACCGTGTAAAGGAAGGCGAGGACGCTGCTGCTGTTGCTGCTGCTATCAAGGACAACCTTGCTGCAAGACAGTGGATGTGCGGAATTCCTGAGAAAATGCTCATCACAACAACAGGTAACTACGTTGTTGCTGCATTCGGTGCTGCTGATATTATGGACAACTTCAAGACAAAGCTTACTACTGCTTATCCCACAACCGAAGTTGTAGTTGAAGAAGCAATTGCCGGATAATCACAGCAGTAAGGAGTAATAATCATGCTTTTTTCAAGCATTACATTTCTGTATTACTTCCTGCCCTGCACACTTATCCTGTATTTTATTGTTCCTAAGTTTTTTAAAAATACTGTTATTCTTGCGGCAAGTCTTGTATTCTACGGATGGGGTGAACCAAAATACCTCATCCTCATGCTTGCCGCTATTTTGCAGGGCTACGTTTTTGGCATACTGATTGAAAAATTCCGCATAAAAGAAAAGACAGGTCTCTCCAAGCTGTTTCTTTCACTTTCTGTTATAGTAAGTCTCGGAATGCTTGGCTTCTGTAAATATGCCGACTTCTTTATCGAAAATTTCAATAACGTAACGGGACTTTCCGTTCCGCTTCTGAAAATTGCACTTCCTATCGGAATCAGCTTCTATACATTCCAGATTCTGAGCTATACGGTCGATGTTTACCGTAAGGAGGTTAAGGCACAGAGAAATATCATCAATCTTGCCGCTTATATCACTATGTTTCCTCAGCTTATTGCCGGTCCGATTGTAAGATATTCCGATATTGCTGCTCAGCTTGAAAAGCGCAGTCATACCCTTTCGGATGCTTCCGAGGGTGTGCGCCGTTTTGTGCTGGGACTTTCAAAAAAGGTACTGATTGCAAATGTTCTCGGCGAGCTTGTTGCGGAATTCAAGGCTTCCGATGAAAAATCAGTCGTTTTTGCGTGGACCTACGCTGTAGCCTATGCTCTGCACGTGTACTTTGATTTTTCAGGCTACAGTGATATGGCAATAGGACTTGGAAAGCTCTTCGGATTCCACTTCCCTGAAAACTTCAATTACCCGTATATTTCATGCAGCATAACTGAATTCTGGCGCAGATGGCATATGTCACTCGGTTCATGGTTCAGGGATTATCTGTATATCCCGCTCGGAGGCAACAGATGCTCAAAGCTGAAATGGCTCAGAAATATCCTGATTGTCTGGGCTGCAACAGGCTTCTGGCACGGTGCGGCATGGAATTTCATTCTCTGGGGACTCATGTTTGCAGCTCTACTGATGATTGAGAAGCTCTGGCTGATGAAAAAGCTATCCAGATCAAAGGTTCTCAGTCATTTTTATGTAATCTTCTTTGTCCTCATAAGCTTTGTTATTTTCGATATGACAAAGCTGAACGATGCATTTACCGTTATTCGTTCAATGTTCGGATTCGGAAAGCTTCCCGCTGTCAACTTTGAAAGTCTCTATTATCTGAGAAGCTATGCGGTGGTTCTGATTATTGCGGCAGTAGGTGCAACTCCTGTTCCTAAAAAAATAATCGGAAAAATCAGAACAAACAAAGCAGGTGAATGCACTGTAAATATCGCTGAACCGCTTTATCTGACTGCGCTTATTGCGGTATGTACTGCATTTCTCATTGACGGTTCATTCAATCCGTTCCTGTATTTCAGATTCTGAGGAGGGTTAATATGTCAGTAAAATTCAGAAATATTGCTAATGTATGCCTGTCCTCGGTACTTGTTCTGGGATTCTCCTTATGGGGAATTTTCAAGCAGGACGGCGATATGTCAGTCAGCGAGCGCCGACCGCTTGCTTCCCTTCCTGATTTTTCGTCTGAGACAGTACTCAACGGAGAATTCATGTCAGAATTCGAGACCTATGCACTTGATCAGTTTCCGCTGAGAGACTCCTTCCGTACCCTTAAAGCTGTAACGGCATTTTATGTAATGGGCAAAAAGGATAATAATGATATCTATATTGCGGACGGATATGCCTCAAAGCTTGAATATCCGCTGAACGAAAAGTCGATTGACCATGCAGCCGAGCGTTTCCGTTACATCTATGATACGTATCTTGCCGACTCCGGCTGTAACGTATATCTTTCGTTGATTCCAGACAAGAATTACTTCATGGCTGAAAAGAACGGATATCCGTCATTAGACTACGCAGAGCTTGTTGAATCAACCCGTGAAAAGATGGATTTTGCTCAGTATATTGATATTTTCCCCGAACTTGAGCTGTCTGATTACTACAAAACAGATACTCACTGGAGACAGGAAAAAATTATTGGTACGGCAAAGAAGCTTGCTGCCGCTATGGGGGCAGATATTACTGCTGATTTCACCGAAAAAAAGCTTGACAAAGAATTCTACGGCGTTTATTACGGTCAGGCTGCACTTCCTATGAAGGCTGACGAATTGTATTATCTTGAAAGCGATTATCTCGATAACTGCAAGGTCTTTGATCAGGAAACCAACAGCTATATCACGGTTTATGACCATGAAAAAGCAAACGGAAACGACGCTTATGAATTATTCCTTTCAGGCTCTAAATCGCTGCTGACTATAGAAAATCCGTCAGCTGAAAATGACAGGGAGCTTATTATTTTCAGAGATTCCTTTGGCAGCAGTATTGCTCCGATTCTTGCGGACGGCTACGCTAAAACAACTCTCGTGGATATAAGATATATATCACCGAATATTATCGGAAATTTCGTCGATTTTGAAGGAAAGGATGTACTGTTCCTTTACAGTACGCTTGTACTGAATAACAGCATTACTATAAAATAACGGAAAAAGGAGCGGCTTGTAAACCGCTCCTTTTTATGTTACTCTTCATTATCATCGTAAAATACATTGTAGGTTACTGCTCTGTGACTGTATGTGCTTAATACAAGACCAATAACCATATACATACTTACCATTGCCGTTCCTCCGGCACTCATGAACGGCAGCGGTACTCCGATAACAGGAGCTACCTTGAGCACCATTCCGATATTCATTATGCAGTGGGATATCATCAGGCCAAAAGCTCCCATACAGATGAACTTTCCCAGACGGTCTCGTGTAACATGGCTGTCGGCAAATATTTTCAGGCAGATATACGCAAGTATAATCAGCAGTCCGATTGAACCGAGAAAACCAAAAACCTGTCCTGCATATGCGAAAATGAAATCATTGTGGATTTCGGGAACGTAAATATACTCATCAGCACTTTTAAAAAGTCCCTTTCCGAAAACTCCGCCTGATTTCAGCGCTGCAAGTCCCAGATCCTGCTGATATTCAATATTTTCAGGGTCACTTCCGGGATTGAACAGGATGAGGATTCTCTTTTTATGAAACTCACTCAGAGCAAAAAACCACATGGCAGCAATTGCCCCTCCTATTACAACCGGAGCTGCAACAAGATATTTCCACGAAATTCTTGCCGAGCATATCATGCATATGAAAATTGCCGCAAAGACTATTGCGGTACCGTAGTCACCCTGCAGTCCTACAATTGCAAGCGGAATCGCTGCATGAATACAAAGCAGCAGCATATGCAGCGGCTTATTCATATCCTCCTCATCACGTGATAGATGATATGCGAATGTCAGAATAAATGCGATTTTAAGAATTTCAGCAGGCTGAAGATTGAAAGAGCCTATTACAAGCCACGCCTGATCGTCAGCGCCCTCACGCTGATAGCCAAGCGATGTAAAGGTAAGTGCAACCAGTATCAGCGCTACAGGTACGAATACAAACCATAGCCTGACCAGCTTGCGGTAATCAATAAAAGATATTATAATTGCTCCGACCAATCCGATAATCATTGAAAAAAGCTGAGTTTTCCAATCACCTGAGCCAACGCCCTCTACTGCACTCATTCCGCTCTGACTTATTGAATAAATCAGCAGTGTTCCGATAACAGCACAAAGCGTAACCGCAAAGAGCAGTCCAGCATCTATACTGTGCTTGCTGACTGATATTTTTTTAAATGCCGATTTCATTATTACTCCTTATTTTTGTTCCGCAGTAAAACTGCTTTTTTCTATTCATTACCCGACCAGTATTTACGGTCGAGACTTCTGTATTGAGCAGCCGCCGCAACGTGCTGCTTACGTATTACCTCCGAGCTGTCAAGATCCGCTATAGTCCTTGCAACCTTGAGAATCCTGTCATAGGCTCTTGCGCTCAGTCCCAGTCTGTCAAAGACGTTTTTCATAAGGGCTTCCGCCGCTTCGTCCATAGGGCAAAGCTCCTGAAGCCTGTCAGGAGTTATCAGTGCGTTACAGGTTATCGGTGTACCGCTGAAGCGTTCATTCTGAAGCTTTCTTGCAGCAACCACCCTCTTTCTGATTTCTGCGGACGACTCCTCCTTAGCCTTTGAGGACAGATCCTCAAACTCAACGGGAGCAACCTCTATATGCAGGTCAAAGCGGTCAAGAAGCGGACCTGATATTTTTGAAAGATAAGCTGAAACCTTTTTCCCCGAACAGGTGCATTTCCGCTTGGGATGACCGAAATATCCGCATGGGCAAGGATTCATCGCTCCGATAAGCATAATAGTGCACGGATAGGTTACAGTTCCTGAAGAGCGTGCAATTGTAACTCGCCTGTCCTCAAGCGGCTGACGCAGTATTTCAAGCGTTCTGCGGTCAAATTCCGCAAGCTCATCAAGGAAAAGCAGTCCGTTATGAGCCAGGGAAACCTCTCCGGGATGAGGTATCGTACCGCCGCCTGCAAGTCCTGCTGAAGAAATGGTGTGGTGCGGCGAACGGAAGGGTCTTTTGGTTATTATAGGCATTTCCGGTGTAAGCAATCCTGAAACAGAATGGATTTTGGTAGTCTCAAGCGCCTCCTCAAATGTCAGCGGCGGCAGAATTGACGACATTCTTTTTGAAAGCATACTCTTTCCGCTTCCGGGTGAGCCTATGAGCAGGGCATTGTGACCTCCCGCCGCAGCTATCTCCAGAGCTTTTTTAGCGGACTGCTGCCCTCTTACATCCGCAAAATCCAGAATTTCGTCATAAGCTGTCTCGGGAGGGATATAATGTTCAACAGGCTCCAGCAGCTCCTCATTTCTGAAATGACGGATAAGCTCCTCCGCATTATTTACAGCATAGATATCAATACCGTCAATAACAGAGGCTTCGGAGGCATTTTCCGCAGGTACAAATACCGATTTTATTCCTTTTTCCCGTGCAAGCATAACCATGGGAAGCACTCCGTTAATGCGTCTGATGTCGCCGTTCAGAGAAATTTCTCCGATAAACGAGCAGCCGTCAAGCGGGGAATCAATCATTCTCATTGCTCTGATAACTGCCATAAAAATAGCCATATCGTGAACCGAGCCGCTCTTTTTAGTATCGGCAGGTGCAAGGTTTACCATTACCGAAGCAACAGGAAAATTAATGCTGCAGGACCTGAGCGCCGCACGGATTCGCTCACGGCTTTCCCTTACTACTGTATCAGGCAGACCGACTATATCAAACTGTGGATTTCCTCTGCTTATATCTATTTCAACATCAACATGAAAAGCGTTCATGCCGAAAAGTCCGAGACTTGAAACCTTTGCAAACACCTTCATTCCTCCTTGCCGCCGAAGCAAACCTCAATTATATTATAGTATACCACCTTTCAAAATAAAAGTAAATATTATTCAGAAAATTTACACGAAAAACTATTTTTCCTCTTTATTTCATACCCTCATATGCTTCCATTGATAATGCCGCATAAAACCAAACAAAAAAAAGCCGGACTTTCATTTGAAATCCGGCAGTTTCTATAAATCTTTCCAAACCCTCTTGACACATTTAGAATAGTATATTATAATAATATAATGTATCAATATGGAATGTTGTCCCTATTATCATGTTATTATATCATACTGGATTGCGCTTGTCAATAGCTTTGAAGAATTTTTTTGTTTTCTTCCGCAATCTCATCTGATATATCCGACAATCCATGAAAAAAATAAGGAGGTTCCGCCTATGGTGAATGTTACACCTAAGCAGCTGGGAAAGAATGTCAGAATGAGCTTCGGTAAAATTACCGAGCCTCTTGAAATGCCGAACCTTATCGAGGTTCAGAAAAACTCGTATAAATGGTTCAAGGAAGAGGGTCTGCGTGAGGTATTCCGTGATATGACCGCTATTACCGATTATAACGGCAATCTCGTCCTCAATTTCAAGGATTACCGCTTCGATGATACTCCCAAGTATACTCTCGCAGAATGTAAGTCCAGAGGCGCTACGTATCAGGTGGCTATGAGAGCTACCGCCACTCTCTGCAACAAAGAGACCGGCGCTGTAAGCGAAAGCGAAATCTATATGGGTGACTTCCCGCTCATGACCGACAGCGGAACTTTTGTTATCAACGGCGCTGAGCGTGTTATCGTTTCACAGCTTGTCCGCTCACCGGGTGTTTACTATGCCTTTGAAAAAGATAAGACCGGTAAGGACCTTTTCAGCTCCACTGTTATCCCTAACAGAGGTGCATGGCTTGAGTATGAAATGGATTCCAACGACGTTGTTTACGTTCGTATAGATAAAAACAGAAAAATCCCGATCACTACCTTTATCAGAGCTCTCGGTGTAGGCTCAGATGAGGAAATCTACGAAATGTTCGGCGAGGATGAACGTCTCAAGCAGACTATCCTCCAGAAGGATCAGACCAAGAACAATTCCGACGCACTTATTGATGTCTATAAGAAGCTGCGTCCGGGTGAGCCTCCTACGGTTGAAAGTGCGCTCACTCACCTTAACAATCTCTTCTTCGACGCCAAGAGATATGATCTCTGCAGATTCGGCAGATACAAATATAACAAGAAGCTCGGTATCGCTTCACGTCTCTCCGGACGTATACTTGCTGAGCCTGTTGTTAACCCTAATACAGGCGAAATCATGGCTGATGCCGGCGAAACAGTCTCCTACAGCAAGGCCTGCGAAATCGAACAGGCAGGCGTTTATTACGCTTATGTAAACGTCGAGGCAAAGGAGTACTACACTGACGAGCGCGGCGAAACCGCTATCCGCATGGTTGAGAAAATCGCTAAGGTCATCGGTAACGGTATGGTTGATATCAAGGACTATATCAGCTTCGATGCTGAAAAGTACGGTATCAACGAAAAGGTTTCCTACAAGGTGCTCAGAGATATTATCGAAACCTCTGCTGACGCTGATGAGCTTGAGGAAAATATCAAAAAGAGAGCCGATGAGCTTGTTCCGAAGCATATCATTCTCGACGATATTTTCGCAACTGTAAGCTACTTCCTCAACCTCTGCGAGGGTGTCGGCACCGTTGACGATATCGACCACCTCGGCAACAGACGTATCCGCTCTGTAGGTGAGCTTCTCCAGAATCAGTTCAGAATCGGTTACGCAAGAATGGAAAGAGGTATCCGTGAGAGAATGAACATCCAGACTCAGGATGTAAACACACTCACTCCTCAGACCCTTATCAATATCAGACCCATTTCTTCAGCTATGAAGGAATTCTTCTGCTCCTCACCGCTTTCACAGTTCATGGACCAGAACAATCCTCTTGCTGAGCTTACTCATAAAAGACGTCTTTCAGCTCTCGGTCCCGGAGGTCTTTCTCGTGACCGTGCCGGATTCGAGGTTCGTGACGTTCACTACAGCCACTACGGAAGAATGTGTCCTATCGAGACCCCTGAAGGTCCTAATATCGGACTTATCTCCTACCTCGCTACATTCGCAAGAATTAATGAGTACGGCTTCATCGAGGCTCCATACAGACGTGTTGACAAGACTACCGGCGTAGTTACAAACGAGGTTATATACATGACCGCAGATGTTGAGGATAACTTTGTCGTTGCTCAGGCAAATGAACCTCTCACTGAGGACGGTAAGCTTGCAAGACCACGTGTAAATGCCCGCTACCGTGACCAGATTCTTGAGTGTGAGCGTGAAAAGGTTGACTTCATGGACGTTTCACCGAAAATGGTTGTTTCTGTTGCTACTTCAATGATTCCGTTCCTTGAGAACGATGACGCTAACCGTGCCCTCATGGGCTCAAACATGCAGCGTCAGGCTGTTCCGCTCCTTAAGACCGAGCGTCCGTTCGTCGGCACAGGTATGGAGTATAAGGCTGCCGTTGACTCCGGTGTATGCGTTGTTTCCGATTATGACGGTAAAATTACCTATGTTGATGCAGATAAGATTCATATGATAGATTCCGAAGGTATTGAGCGTAAATACGAGCTTATCAAGTTCAAGCGCTCAAACCAGGGTACCTGTGTAAACCAGAGACCTATTGTTTCTATCGGCGAAGAAGTTAAGAAGGGTCAGGTTCTCGCTGACGGTCCCGCTACCGCAGACGGCGAAATCTCACTCGGTAAAAACGCTCTCATCGACTTCATGACATGGGAAGGCTATAACTACGAGGACGCTGTTCTTCTTAATGAGCGTCTTGTGCGTGAGGACGTATTTACCTCCGTCCATATCGAAGAATATGAAATCGAATGCCGTGATACAAAGCTCGGACCTGAGGAAATTACAAGAGATATTCCTAATGTCGGTGACGACGCTCTTGCAAATCTCGACGAAAACGGTATCATCAGAATCGGTTCTGAGGTCAACTCAGGCGATATCCTCGTCGGTAAGATCACTCCTAAGGGAGATACAGAGCTTACACCCGAAGAGAGACTTCTCAGAGCTATATTCGGTGAGAAGGCAATAGAGACAAGAGATACTTCTCTGCGTCTGCCTCACGGTGAATCCGGTATAGTCGTTGACGTTAAGGTCTTCTCAAGAGACAATTCCGACGAGCTGCCTCCCGGAGTAAACAAGGT
>JAGBIH010000112.1 GCA_017935095.1 Ruminococcus sp. | reverse complement strand
CGCCAGCCTTACCGTAATATCCACCACGGGACAGCCGTCAGCGTCTATGTAAATTTTCATTTTGATTACCTCGTTTTTATTTTATTATAACACCCGTCTGATACCCTGTCAAATGTAACGGAATTGTAATCTCCATTGTAACCGAAATGTTCTTGAAATTAAAAGCAAACGTGCTATAATTGATTTATCACATCACAATACCACAACAAAGGAAGCGTAACAATGAAAAACAGAATTTTATCCGCAATCGCAGCAGCACTTTTGCTATGTTCCTGCTCTGCAAATAACGAATCCAAACAGCCGCTTGCCTCAGACGACACTGCTCTGATAAATGCTGTTGCCGAAAAAAAGAACGAGCTTGACGAAGCTGATAAACCGTATGGCGTATCAACCATATACAAAAGCACGGGATTTGATTATAACAGAGACGGCACTGCTGACTATGCGTTTGCCTACTCGCTTTACTCACAGTTTGAGTTCGTGGTTTTTGACGGAACAAATGCAGAATGTCTGCTTGACAAACGTGTAATGATGGATTTTATTCCCGACAAAACTTTATGTGAAATTTATTCTGACAATAACAATAATTTTGCAGAACGCTTTTCTTCTAAAATACAGAAAGCAACTCCTTCCGCACTTACAGAAACCATACAGATATTCAGCGGAAATGAATGTTATTCATTTGAAGCTGTGTACGATAACGAAACAGGTGACTTTGTTCACGCATACGATAAATACAGCTCATACGAAGAATACGCTTCCGCACAAAATACTTACCTCGACGGATATTCTCTGCTGCATACTTTTTCGTGGGAAGAATATACTGAGCAAAATACCGATAATGAATATATAATTGACCTTTCAGACAGCTATGAAGCCGTCCCACCTCATCAGGAGGATGCTTTCATAAAAGCATCCGATTTCTTCCATGGCTCAGCAAATCTTTCTCAATGGGGAACAGAAGCCGAAAAAATAAACGAGCTTTACAAAGCAGCCGTAAACTCTGATGAGCTTATGGGGCATACCATTGATTTTTACGATACCCTCAAGGATATTGACCAGAATGGCACCTGCGAATACATTGTCGCAAGCAGATTTGGTTTCGGAGATATAAACGACAGCCTGATTATCTTTGACAAGGACTCCGACGGCAATGTTCAGATAGTGTATACTTCCGCAGAAGACGAAAACCTTATCTGGCCTGATTTTCAGAATATCAACGGATATTTTCCAAGCTGTCCGATTGATACTGTCAAACGACTTGACGGGGCGCTCTTCGCACCTGTGTACAGCGATGATTTTTCTCTTGATGAAAACAACTGCTTCTGTACTTCACGCTGGTCTAACATAAGTATTCACAATATCCGTTATCAGATTAATTACAACGGAACAGCATATCAGCTTATTAAGCTTTCCGACACAGGCTGGGAAGCGGAAATCGTTTATGAAAACGAAGAGCCTACCAACAAATGCAAAGTGAAATATACTGATTATCAAAGCTGATTTATCAACGCAAAAGGCATACCATGACGGTATGCCTTTTTATTCTACTCCCACACAAAATTTTCAACCGCCTTGCCTCCTCGAAAAAAATATGATATAATTTCAGAAAACCCCTTGACTTTAACGTTACGTCATAGTATATACTCATAACCGAGGAGGGATAAAAATGCATATCAGGGAATTTGCAAAGCTGACAGGTGTAAGCGTGCGCACGCTTCACTATTACGACGAAATCGGACTGCTCAAACCGTCATCTGTTGACGAACAGAACGGCTACCGCTTCTACGATGAGCGCTGTCTTGAGCGTATGCAGGAGATTCTGTTCTATCGTGAGCTGGATTTTCCCCTGAAGGATATTCAGGCAATCCTGTCCTCTCCCGATTACGACAAACAAACCGCACTCAAAGAGCAGAAGCACCTTCTTACACTGAAAAAGAAGCGTCTTGAACGGCTTATCACGGCTCTTGACAGTGCAATGAAAGGAGAAAATCTTACTATGAACATATTTGACAACAGCGAGTTTGAAGCTCAGCGTGAACAGTATGCAAAGGAAGCGAAGGAGAAGTGGGGTTCTACCGAAGCATACAAGGAAAGCACTGAAAAGACAAAGGACTACTCAAAGGAAAAGTGGGCAGACGTAAATGCAGGAATGACTGCTATTATGGCTGAATTTGCTCAGTGCAATAACAACGGATTTTCTTCCGACAGCGATGCCGCACAGGCTCTTGTGAAGAAGTGGCAGGACTACATCACAGAAAATTTCTACACCTGCACAAAAGAAATCCTTGCAGGACTTGGGGAAATGTATG
>JAGBIH010000111.1 GCA_017935095.1 Ruminococcus sp. | reverse complement strand
GTTCTGGAAAACCATAGCGATATCTCTGTCCTTAGGAGCAATATCATTTACAAGGCGGTCTCCGATATAGAGCTCACCCTCTGAAATTTCCTCGAGTCCGGCGATCATACGGAGAGTAGTTGACTTACCGCAGCCTGACGGTCCTACGAGAACGATAAATTCCTTATCTCTTATCTCTAAATTAACATCTGAAACAGCAACAACGCCGCCCGGATATTTCTTATAAATGCCTTTAAGTGTTAAACCTGCCATTTAAATCCAGTCCTCCATTAAAATTTTCTTACCGATATTTTTTTACAGTATCAGCTATAATAATATAATACCAAACTTTGCGAAATTTTTCAAGTCTCTAAATTGCCAAAGTTTCAATTACTTGTTTATTAGATTTGCCGAAAAAACGGCAGAAAATCGGCTGCAAAAAAGGTCGAAATCGGTGGGAAGGAACAAGTTTTCAACATCTTTGTGCAATAATTCCATATGCTCACCAAAGCCCAGTTTTTCGGGCAAAACCAGTCCTCCGAGGGAAACACGCATTAAAACCTCAACATGATTTCCAACAGCGGCGAACATTCTTTTAACCTGATGATATTTACCCTCAAAAAGCTCTATAAAAGCCAGTTTTTCGCAATTTTCCACATTTCTTACCTTAGCCGGCAGACACATTTCGCCATCCTTTAATTCTACACCATTTTTGAATATGTCAACATATTTATCTTCGTATGGTCTGTCAAGTTTCACAATATAAATTTTAGGTATATGGCTTTTCGGAGAGAGCATACGGTGGGCAAGCTCACCGTCATTGGTAATGAGCAGCGCACCGAGCGAATCCTTATCGAGTCTGCCTGCGGGAAACATACCCTTTGTCCGAAGCTCCGGAGGAATCAGCTCCATAACGGTTTTGCCGTCCTTATCGTCGGTAGAGGATACATATCCCTGAGGCTTATTGAGGAGAATATAGCGGTAAAGGTCTGAGGAGACTGCTTTTCCGCATACAATTACAGCTGCTTTATCGGGGTCTATTTTAATATCAGAGCGCTTCACAACAGCGTCATCAAGCTTTATCTGTCCCCTTGCTGCAAGCTCTTTAATCTGACTTCTGGAATATTCCGTGCGTTCAGAAATAAATTTATCAAGACGGATTGACGACATATTTTCTCCTTTCGGAATAAACAGGAAAATATTGGGAATATATTGAATGAGAGAATTTTTCAATCAGGAGGCAACAAAAATGAATAAAAGAAAAACAGTTATATTTTTATCAGCTGCAGCAGTAATGGCAGCGGCATTTATACTTAATCCGGAGCGTCAGAAGGCTCCTGCAGTCCCGAAAGCGCCGAGTGTTGCAGCGTCAAGCGTAGGAGAGCGCATAGATTACTTTGCGGCTCACGGCTGGGAGGTTGAGGAGATTGCGGGAAAGAACATAACAATCCCCACTGATTTTTCCGCAGCATACGAAGAATACGCATTGATTCAGGATAAACAGGGGATGCCGCTCAGGGAATATGCCGGCAGAAATGCACAGCTTTATGTATATGAGGTAAAAAATTACAGCCCTGAAAGCAGGAAAATGCTCGCAGAGCTGCTTGTTTGCGATAATACCGCTATAGCCTCAATGGTATACAGTGAGGATGGCGGAAGTCTGAGACTTGCAGTAAGCTGAATCAGAAAATTGAAATCATATTGCCAACGAAAGGAATTCTTACAGCATTTCCCTTGAAAGCAGAATAGAAAAGTAAAAATGAAACAGCAAGCCATGCAAGACCAATAACTGCACCGATAATAGCGCCGAGAACAGGAATAAGTCCGAGTACGCCGCAGATAACACCGATAATAACAGATACAATTAACCATGTAAGCTGCTGATTGGCATGGAACTTACAATAAGCAGACTGCTTATTGATAAGTATCGGCAGGAAGAACAGGATCGGCAGAAAATAAGGAAGTGAAGCGACCAATGCATTTGAAGTAGTCTTCACATCGTTTGGATCAAAGCTGTTCTGTGCGTTCTTGTCGTTGAAGAGTTCGATAAATTTTTCCATTTCTGATAACCTCCGTTAATTTTTTATTTTTCAGAAGCGTCTGCTTCCGAATAATCATGATTTTCAAATTCACTGATAGCGGCAACAAAGCTTGCGATATCGGTGAAATCCTCATATACCGAGGCGAAGCGGATATATGAAATGGGGTCTATTTCCCTGAGCTTATTCAGTACAATTTCGCCTATTTCCTTTGATTTTGCGACTGTTTTCAGCTCATTAGCGTAATAATTTTCGATATAATCGGCGATTTCCGAGACCTGATCAATAGTAACAGGTCTCTTTTTTATTGCGGTAAAGATACCCTTGATGAGTTTATTGCGGTCGAAGGGTTCAAAAATACCGCCTTTTTTCTCAACCATCAGCAGAGGAATCTCAACAACCTCATAGGTAGTGAATCTGCCGCGGCATTTTATACATTCTCTGCGGCGTCTTATTTTATCATCGGAGGGACGTGAATCTATAACCTTTGATTCATCAAATCCGCAGAAGGGACATTTCATAGCAATTTCTCCTTGCTGTAGGGTTCTATCATTTTGTTTATTATTCCGTAATTTGAGATAAGCTCGCTTATTCCGCCGAAATTATTTCTGTAAAGCTCCAGAATGACGCTGCAATCGGGATTATATCCGCTGAGCTTTTCAAAGAATTGTTTAAAGCGGAATCTTCCCTTTCCGACAGGCAGGCAGTCGCCTAATTCGCCTGAATCGCTCAGATGAACGTGAACGGTTTTACTGCCGGCGGCGTCGAGGAAGCTGAACGGAGTTTCGCCTGAACGCACGGCCTGTTTTGTATCAAGAACGAAGCAGAATTCGTCGCCGAGCATTTTTGAAATCTCTTTTATAAAGGCTGAAGAGCCGCTCTGACAGCGTGTGACGTTTTCAACAGCAACCCTTACTCCGAATTCTTTTCCGAGACGGTATAATCTGAGATAGCGTTCGCAGTAGAGCTCCTTGTTTCTTACTGATTTTCCGCCGTGAAAGACGAATATATCAGCGCCCACAATGTTCATAAAGCGGAAAAAGAGCTTATAATATTCAAGAGTATCTTCAATGCGGCGTTCGTAGTCTGAAAAAAGCATCAGCTGTTCCATTTCACACGTAAAGGGATGGACTGAGACGCATTTAACGTCAAAGCGTTTCAGGAGATTGGCTGTAGCATAAGCGAAGCTTTTTTTCAGCTCTGAATGGGTATTTACGAATATTTCGACACATGAAACGCCGTTCACTGCCAGATCGTAGAGACTTTCCTCAAGGGGTCTTGGAAAAAGGCAGGCTGTTGAGACACCGGCAATCAAAAATACTCCTCCCCGCATAACATTCTGTATAGGAATATTATACCATATCTTCATGAAAAGTCAAGAGAATGGAGAAATATTTCACGCAGTAAGGCACAATATTCAGGCACAGTATGAGCCTGTATCATAAGCTGTCAAAAGCACTGTAAAGGTCATATAATATACAGGAGGTGTATAATTTTGTATACAGAGCTTTTTCTTGCGGTTATAGTGAGTATAGATACATATCTTGCAGCGGCGGCATACTGCAACAGCGGAATAAGGATACCGCCTGTTTCTGCGGCGATAATCAATCTTACAGGTGCGGCAGTTCTTGGGCTATCAATTAAATTTTCCGAGCTTCTCAGCTGTTTTATTTCATTGCAGCTGTTAAGGAAAACAGGTATGGCGGTTATGACCTTTATGGGAATGTTTATCATAATCAAAAGTCTTGTACGCTCGGCGGCAGGACGCATTTCCGGAAGAGGCGGAATATCACTGAAAATGGGAAATGCCTCGCTGGTAGTCAGGCTTTATCTGGACGATACTGCGGCAGACGTGGATAATTCAAAGCTGCTTACAGCCGGAGAAGCAGCGGTTCTTGCACTTGTAAGCTCACTTGATTCGGCAGCAACGGGACTTAGCTGCGGCTTCGGGTCAATCCAACCTGTTGTTACGTCTGTTCTTACGTTTTTGTTCGGATTTACGGCAATATTCCTCGGAAACGTCACAGGCAGGAAAATAGCCTCACTCCGCCGTGATTTTTCATGGATAGGCGGTGCGCTGCTGATTATATTTGCGTTTATTACGTGTAAAGACTGACTGTTTTGTCCTTGACATAAATAATTAAAAGAGGTATAATAAAATCAGGTATAAATTGTTCGTTTATAAAGATAAAAAATGCCGTAATATGGCAGATTGGAGACGCTACTATGGAATATATGGAAAACAGAGAGCTTTCGTGGCTTAAGTTCAACAAGAGAGTCCTTGAGGAGGCTTCAGACCCTGTTAATCCTCTGCTTGAAAGACTTTCCTTTTCCGCTATATATCAGAGTAATCTTGATGAATTCTTCATGGTGCGTGTAGGCTCGCTTACCGATGAAGAAAAAAACGACGGAAAGAAAAAGGACAGCAAGACTGATATGACGCCCTCGCAGCAGCTTGACGCTGTTTTTACAGCTGTAAGAAGGCTTCAGCCAATGGTTGAGGATACCTACAGAAAAACTATGGGAGAGCTTGCTGAATACGGCTTTGAGCAGGTAAGCTTTGAAACAGCCACACAGGAGGAGCAGACATTTCTTGAGCTTTATTTCAAGCGTGAGATAAAGCCTTTTATCTCGGGAATAGTGGTAAACGACGCACTTCCGTTCCCGTTCCTTAAAAATAAGGAGCTTTACGCCGCTGTTCAGCTCGGCTCAAAAAAGGGAGTTTCAATCGGAATTGTCCCTGTTCATCACGACCACAGTGAACGAATGATTCCTCTCGGTGAGGGCGGAAAGCGCTTTATCCTTGAGGAGGATGTTGTGCTGCAGTTTGCTCATCTTATGTTCAAGAATTATAAGGTGCTTGACCGTGCCATTATAAGAGTGACAAGAAATGCGGATATAATGGTATCAGGAGGAGGCTCTGATTTCCGTGACCGTATGGAGGAGCTTGTTGTGAAGCGTACAAAGCTTGCCCCTGTACGTCTTGAGGTTTCAGATGAATTTTCACGTGAGGCGCTGGATTATATCTGCAAAAAGCTCAGAATAAAGAATGTACGTGTGTTTACGTCAAGAATACCGCTTGATTTATCGTATCTGTATGCGCTGCAGGAGCTTTCGGACGATAAAAAGCTGCATTATATCAATCGTTCTCCGAGAGTACCTTCGGTGCTTTCCGAAACGAAATCAGTATTTTCACAGGTAAGGTCAAAGGATATTCTGCTGAGCTATCCCTTTGAATCAATGAACCTTTCCTTTATAAGACTTCTTCAGGAGTCCGCAAACGACCCCAAGGTAACCTCGATAAAAATTACGCTCTACAGGCTTGCACGCAACAGCAAGGTCATTGACGCACTCTGTACTGCCGCTGAAAAGGGAAAGGAAGTTCTTGTAATGATAGAGCTCCGTGCCCGTTTTGACGAAGCAAATAATATCGAATGGTCAAAGATTCTCCAGCAGGCAGGAGTAAAGGTGATTTACGGCCCGAAGGATTACAAGGCGCATTCAAAGCTTCTTCTTATCACAAGAAAGGCTCAGGGCGGCGGATTTGACTATGTGACCCAGATCGGTACAGGCAACTACAACGAAAAGACCTCAGCTATATATACCGACCTTATGCTGCTTACTGCCGACAGGGAAATTGCTGCCGACGCAGAAAATGTATTCAATGCTCTTCAGAACGGCATATTTGTGGAAAATACAAATAAGCTTCTTGTTGCACCGCTTTGTCTGAGAGATCCCGTTCTTGAAATGATGGACGGTCAGATTGAGCTTGCACGCAGCGGAGGTCACGGCTATATTGCTGCAAAGGTAAATTCACTCAGCGATAAGGTTATCATAAACAAGCTTGTTGAGGCATCTCAGGCAGGCGTTAAGGTTGAGCTTGTCGTAAGAGGAATCTGCTGCCTGATTGCAGGTGTTGAGGGATATACCGAAAATATCACCGTAAGAAGCATCGTCGGACGCTTCCTTGAGCACAGCCGTATATTCATTTTCGGCAAGGACGGTGAGGAGCAGAAAATCTATATCGGCTCGGCTGACTATATGACCAGAAATACCATACGCCGTGTAGAGGTAGCTGCACCTGTTGAGGATGAAAAGCTGAAAAAGCGTATACGTGATATGTTCCGTATTCTTATGAGCGATAATGTAAAGGCACGTGAAATGCTCAGCGACGGTACCTATGTTCATGTTGAGCGCAGGGACGGCGAGGAGCCGCTTAATTCTCAGGAATATTTCTACGACGAGGCTTACAGACGGCTTGAGGAAAAGAAGAACCGACAGGAGCGTATGCGTAAAAACCGTGAAAAGGGAGCAGCGAAGAAAACGGCCTCAGGAAAAGCAAAAAAGAGGACAAGCCGTAAAAAAACGTCATGATTCCTGAATTAACCCGAAAAATCCGCAGAAAACTCTTGAAACATCATAATTTTTGTGGTATAATATTTTCTATAAAGTTTTCATATGGTTTAAATACTAATGATTTTTGAGGATTAAATAATGATAGGGTACTATAACTATACGGTTATTCTTACATATATGAGCCTTGTTTCGGCAGTACTGGGCGTATTTTTTGCTCTCGGCATAGATTGCTCGGCACCTCATCCGGAATATGCTATAATTTGTCTTATGGTGTCGGGACTATGCGATATGTTCGATGGAAAAATTGCACGCACCAAAAAGAACAGAACAGAAAATGAAAAAAAATTCGGAGTTCAGATAGATTCGCTCTGCGATGTTATCTGCTTCGGTGTTCTTCCGACTGTCATAGGCTATTCAATCGGTATGAATTCATGGGTTGATATGCCTGTGCTTGCGATTTATCTGCTGTGTGCGGTAATAAGGCTTGCATATTTCAATGTTGCCGAGGAAGAAAGACAGAAGAAAACCGAGGATGTGCGCAAGGTATATGAGGGGCTTCCCGTAACGAGTGTTGCGCTGATTCTGCCGCTTCTCTACAGCTTTTATAATGATATCGGAGCAAAGCTGTTTTCAACTGTTTACGGCGCAGCGATGTTTATCATAGCGATTGCATTTATAACACGCTTCAAGGTAAAGAAGCCGTGCATGAAAACAATGCTTTGCTTTATAGGAGTAGGTGTGATAGAGCTGATATGGATGCTTTACAAGGTGAAAATAAAATAGCATGAAAAAACGGAGCTGATATTTTATCAGCTCCGTTATATTTTGGCACCATCTGTCGGGGACGGCGTCCCCGACGTCCCGTTGATAAATTCCGTTGATGAACGTAAGTTTTTTATTCCTTAACGTAAACCGCAGTAATTTCTGCGATATAGGCTCTGTGATACGGGTCGGAGCTGAAGAACTGCTCCGGAATACCATCATTGCTGATAAAGCCGCTCTCCTGTAAATCGTAATTATAGAGCTTGCGGCATACAACAACCATATCAGCCTCCTCAAAGCCTACACAGCCGTCAACTTCAGCAGGAGTAAGACCTGTTTCCTTAACCTTGTCGCAGTCTCTTCCCGAATGAGAGCCGCAGAATGCAAGAGCGCTGCGATACTGCTCTCCGAAGAAGGAGGCTGTGAAAGATTCACCATTTTCTACAAAATCATAGGTATAGCGGTTCGGGCGTATGTAGCAGGTGAGAACATTTCTGTTCCAGAGTACGCCAAGCTGTCCCCATGAAGCGGTCATAGTATTGAAGCTGTCGATATTTCCGCCTGTGAGGAGCATCCATTCCTTACCGATTTTTTCAAATGGATTGAATGAAAGCTCTGAGATGTTGATTTTTCTGAATGCCATGATAAATCCTCCTTTAATGATCTGCCGAAAACCTCTTACGGCTGAAGCAATGTTCGGTATTGCCTGAGATTTTCAGACATATTAATTATATTTATATCAAGCCTGAAATTTCACTGCTCAGGCTTCTTTTTTATTCTGATTATCACAGCATTCCTGTCTGATAAGGTCAGACTTTTCTCAGAGCAGCTTTATAGCGCAGTCTGAGCTTGTCTGTGATAAGAGCGATAAATTCGGAATTGGTAGGTTTACCCTTTCCTGTATCAACTGTATAGCCGAAAAATGAATTTAGTGTATCAACATTGCCCCTGTCCCACGCAATTTCAATTGCATGACGTATTGCACGCTCTACTCGTGACGAGGTTGTGTCGTAGATTCCTGCAACAGTGGGATAGAGCAGCTTTGTAACGCTGTCGAGTAAATTTTTATCCTCAATCGAATAGAGGATAGCTGTTCTGAGATAGTGGTAGCCCTTGATATGAGCAGGTACACCGAGCTGATGAATAATATCGGTGACCACAATTTCCATATCGTCGCTGAGGCTGTTCGCACGCTCTCCGAGTGCGGAATTTATGGCACTGCATAAATCGTCGGCGTCATAGGGCTTCAGCAGAAATCTTGAAGCACCGTTATCCATTACCTGTCGTTCGATAAACTCATTATCGTATGATGATGTAATGATGAAAGCGGGGAATTTCACACCAAGCTCACGTACTCTCTTCATAATCGACACCACATCGCCGTTCTGTGCAGTGATATCCAGCACAGCAACATCGGGCGGATCATTTTTGATGGATTCGAGAATAACGCCGCAGTCCTTACGCCTTGTATAGGCATACATTCCACGTTCTCTGAGTTTATTTGCAATGCTTACTCCGGTTTCGGCAGAATCATCACCGATAAGTACTTTTATTTTGTTGTTCATTTTTTTTACCTCCTTTTGTTCTGCAATAATATGATATCACAGAGCACAGAGAGGTGCAAGAGATGATTTTCTGTTTTAACGAAGAATAAGCACGGAAAATAAGAAAATGCTGTCGGGAATGATAAAACTGTCGATATTACTTATGCATTTTAGAGAGAATGCCGTCAACAATTGTCCTTACACGGGTATCGGGAGGAAACATTCTGTCAGCCAGCCTTGAAAGAGCGCCTTTTTTAGGTCTGCCCGAATAATATGGAATAATTTCAGGCTCTTTGACAGAACCTGCCCATTTTTTTGCGATGTCGGCTGAAAGATAGGGCTGTATGAGCTCTCTGTCCGCAGAGGCGCAGCATTTTTCGATAAATTCAAGCGGAAGCTGACAGCCATCGGTACCGTATTTTTCAGAGATGCTGCTGAAATGAGCGTCATACATCGCAGAAAAATCCTTGTATCCGTCAAGGATTTCAGGGCTTTGCTTTATTGCCTCAAGGATTTTTTCCTGAAGCTGTGAGGCGGGCTTGTAGTCCTTGCAGAGGCTCAGAGCTCCGAGAACGAGGAAGCCGATTGAATATCCGTCGATGCAGAAATCGCTCAGCGGTACCTTATTCTGAGGAATATCGAAGGCATATGCGGCATAAAGTCCGAAAACGCAGTGCAGCGCAAGATACTGTGGCTTATCGTAGTCAAAAAGTTTCTTTTCCTCGGCATATCCACGAATACGTCCTGATTTTGACATAAGTGTAAGGACAGGAGCAAGCAGCAGTGCCTTTGAGCCTTTGAATATAGGCAGCTCGATATCAAAAGCAACATCTCCGCCTATATGCAGGAATTTATCAGCTGCGGTGCCTGACTTTTCAAGTGCAGCCTGATACCAGCTTTCACTTGTGCAGCCGGAGATTTCACTGACTATTACAAGACCGTCATAGGCATTGTAGCCGCATTTTTCAAGGATATTTGTGATAACCTCTTTAGGATAGATAGTCTCGGCAGTGATTATGACTCTTTTTTTATTGTTCTTTGCCTCACGGAACAATGCTTTTCCGCATTCTCTCGGAAATGAAAACTGTTCAATCAGCTCGCATTCACGCTGCATAAGCTGTTTTTTTACTGGCTGATTTACTCCGCTGAGCTTGGCAAATATATTGTAGATTTTCTCAATGGTAACTCTTGCCATTATTTCGTATTTTTCCAGAGCAGCCTCCTGAGCAGCAATACGCAGCTCTGAGAAGGTCTTTTTGCTTTCGGGGCAGAGCTGAGAAAAATCTTCCTCCATGAGTGTAAATATATCGTAAGGCTCTGAAAACGGCAGCAGAATCAGAACGTCATTCATTTTAAAGCTTACAGCCTTGTATTTCTGATTGCCGACCTCGCCGAGCAGTTTTTTCATAAGCTCGTCCTGAGCATCAGAGAGCGGTCTTAAAGGCTTGAAATTACTTGTCATAGCCGTCTCCTTTCTTATGATTTTTCATCAGCAGCAGAGGCGGCTGATGAGGTTGACTCCGGAGCAGCTGAGGAGCTGTTTTCTGTTCCTGTGAGCTTTTTATACTCATCAAGGGTCAGTGCGCCGTCGGAGTTATAGGTGCGCACAAGATTCTCCCTGCTTGTGAACTTCTCGGAATAATTTCCGTTTTCGTCCTCTATATAGCTGCCGAACCACAGTCCGAAGAATGACCATACGGCGTTGTCACGGAAGGCGCAGTCGATATCGGGGACGCTTCCGCACTCACTGATAGAAATGAGCTTATCGCTTCCCACGAATTTCTGTACAGCGGCAAATTCCTCATAGAAGCGGCTGCCGTAATCCTTTTCATCGTTTATATAAAGGTCAACAGCGGCAATATCGAAGGTTAACTTATCAACGAGGGTGCTTTCGCTCTGACCGTTCCATATCCAGATAAGATTATCAAGCGCATAATAATCGGTAAGGCGTACATAGAGCAGCTCCCAGAGCCATTTATAGGCGTCTGCGCCGCTTGCGCCCCACCAGTACCAGTCGCCGCAGCCCTCAGGCAGAGGTCTCCATAGAACAGGAACACCCTTATTTTTGAGTGAGATAAGCTGTCCTGCCATATTATCAATATCAAGCACAAGTCTGTAGCATTGCTCCGAAATATTACCCTCGCCGTAAAGACCACGGATTTCCTCCTGACTCAGCAGCGCAATATCAAGCTCGGTTACAGCTTCGGCAAGAGAGAAATTGCAGTCCTCAGTCCGTATGGAGCTTTTATCGGAGGGTGAGCTCCAGTACCATGTAACGCACGGAATACCGCCGTTTCTGTACCAATCGGCACAGGCTTCGGTTTTTCTGAAGCTTTCGTCAAACGAGCCTTTCGGAACATCAAGATTAGAGAAGCGTATAACGGGATATTTTCCTGTTGTACGATAAATGAGGTCAAGCTCGGAATTATCGTCATCAGCGGCGTACTGACCTGTAATGATGTATTTTCCGTAATTTTCCGTAAGAAAGCTCATAAGCTCCTTTGCCGATTCTCCGGCATTCTTGTTGACAAGTCCGCCGTCTGCGTCATAGCTGATTTCGCTGAGGGAGGTATTGTTCGAGAGCTTCATATAGTCCAGGCAGACGCTGCTGTCCGAAGGTGTGATTTTTATAGCAGATTTGCCCTTTGCGAGGAAAACTCCGTAAACGGTAATCTGCGTGAATTTTCCGTCGCTTGTGGTTTTAAAGGAGGTAAGCGGAGTGCCGTTGAGTGAAATACTGCAGTCCGCAGTCTTTTCCGAGGCAACATTGAAAAGGAGGTCGTAATGCTGATTGCTGGGGATATCCACACTGAATGTAACTGATGAGCTTTCAGTAGCTGCAAAGCCTGTTACATAACCGTTGCCGCTGAAATTTTCCTTTTCAGAGGCGATAGGCAGATTATCGGGGAAATCAGCATATTCAGCTTCATACAGGTTTCCGGTATCCTTTTGCTCGATTTCGGGGAAATCAACAGGGTAATCGGGATAGGTCTCAACAACAGTAGTCTCGGTAGTGGTAACAGCAGTTGAAGTAGGTTCCTGTTCAATAATCGGAACAGGAGCTTTTTCTATGACCTTGACCTTTTTTTTGCTGCAGCCATAAAGAGCGGAAACGGATACAGCTGCGGCGGCAGCAAGAGAAAAGAATTTACAGATGTTCATATTGTCCCCCTTTCGGAAAATACCTGATATGCCTATGTTTTCAGAAACATTCCATTGAAGAATAGCGGCAGTTCAATCCTGAATATTATAACATAGTTTTGGATTATTTGCAAATTTCCGTGAAAATTACGGATTATTTCTGAAAAAAGTGATAGAGAGCGGTCTGATAAAGCATAAATATTTGGAGAAACGTACAATGAAAAGTTCGGGAGCACATATAGAAAACCTCTCGAAGGACTGTAAAAAAGTAAGCTATTATAAACGATGGGATTCCAAAGGGTTTATTAACCCTTTGGCGGAGTCCAGAGGCGTCGCCTCTGGTAGGGTGTGGGACAACGTCCCACATATACAAAGCGCTCCGCAAGGGGTGAATTCAATAAACAGTCCGGTGGACTGTTTTTGAAGAGGGGACGCCCTGCAAGATAGGGCGTCCCCTTGATGTATATAGGGTTTATTGACAAACTGAGGGAGCACCTGTAAAGTGCTCCCGACAGACTGTTAAAATGATGAAATTGTACGCAATACCATGCGGACTTACAGAAACGGTCTTACCTCGTAAGCGAGTCTTTCCTCAACGCCGATAAGGCGCTTGGTGAGGTCCTTTGATTTTTCGTCAGCAGCCTTATACTGATTCATATATCTGTTCAGTGATTTCACACCCATATTGCAGCCGTCAGTGATAAGGTCAGCAACAACGCTGTCGGATTCATTCATCATAAGCTTCATATTTGTTTTGAACCATGACATTCCCTTTGCCATAGGGTTTGGTTCCTTGCCCTCGTCGTGATAATCAACGAGCATTGCCTGTAAATCATTTTTTATCTGTTCATTTTCTTCCATGCTTTTCTGAAGCGTCTGACGAAGCTCCTGACTTTTCACGCTGCCCATAACCTCGTCGATAGCGGCAACGCCCATTTTGATTCCGGAATCGCATTCACGGAGAAGCTTGATAGTATCCTGTTCAACCATAAAAAACACTCCTTTCGTACATATTATCTGCACAAAGGGAGTGTTTATTCATATAGATTTTAAGGCAATACCGCACAAGCTCTGTGCGGTATTGCTTTAAGTGGACGGGAATAATCAGAAATCAAGCTTTGCCTTGAGCTTTTCAAAGAAGCTTTGTCTCTTTGCGTAGTTCTTCTCGCTGAGTGAGGATTCAAACGCCTTGAGAAGGTCCTTCTGCTTTTTGGAAAGGTTCTTCGGAACCTCAACATAAACCTTTACATACTGATTTCCTCTGTCGGTGCGGTTGCGCTTCTTGACGCCCTTGCCCTTGAGGCGGAATACAGTACCGGTCTGAGTTCCCTCACTGATATTATATTTCACATCGCCGTCGATAGTAGGTACGGTAATTTCAGAGCCGAGAACAGCCTCCATATATGTTACAGGGATATCGCAGTGAATATCGTAGCCCTCACGCTTGAAGAGCGGGTGGGATTTGACTAACACGCTGAGCATGAGGTCGCCTGAGGGACCGCCGTTAATACCGCAGTCGCCCTGACCGCCGAGACGGATAATCTGTCCGTCATCAATACCTGCCGGAATGTCGATAGAGATTGTTTTCTGGACTCTTACCCTGCCGAGACCATGACACTTGGAGCATGGATTCTTGATAATCTTACCCTTACCGTTACAGTGCGGACAAGCCTTGGTCGAAGAAATAGCTCCGAACGGAGTACGCTGAGTTGTCTTGACGGAGCCTCTGCCCTGACAATCGGGACAGATTTCAGCTGATGTACCTGAATCTGCGCCGCTTCCCTTACATGAGTCGCAGACGCACATACGATTTACCTTTATTTCCTGTTTTTTACCGTTACAAGCCTCCATAAAGCTGATAGAAACAGACTGCTGCAAATCAGAGCCTCTTTTTGGAGCGTTTGCAGAGGAGCGGCTTGAACCGCCTCCGAAGCCGAAGCCGCCGAAGATATTTTCGAGAATATCGCCCATATCAGCAAATCCGCCAAAGCCGCCCATATCGGCACCGCCGCCGTAATTCGGGTCAACACCGGCATGACCGAACTGATCATAGCGCTGTTTTTTCTCAGGATCTGAAAGGACCTCATAAGCCTCATTTACTTCCTTGAATTTTTCCTCACATTCGGGGTCATCGGGGTGCAGGTCGGGGTGAAATTCTCTTGCCTTTTTCTTAAAGGCTTTTTTTATTTCGTCCTCAGAAGCTTCCTTAGTAACTCCGAGCACTTCATAGTAATCTCTTTTTTCAGCCATAGCTAACTCCATTCTGCCATTGTATGTGAAATGACATTGATGTATAGGCGGAGTGTTTCCGTTCCTATTTTCGCGTTATAATGCCATTAAAACGGCATTTTTCTGCGTATCTGTAAATACACCTTTAGGGCGGAAGGATTTTCCGCCCTAAAATATGCTTTTATAAACTGTTTTCAGCTATCAGACCTCAGTGAAGTCTGCATCAACAACATCGTCGTTGCCGCCGTTGCTGTTTTCAGCCTGACCGCCCATATCAGCGAACTGTGAAGGGTCGATTCCCTCAGCACCGTTGGGGTTAGCCTGCTGATAAATCTTTGCTGAAAGGTCATAGAATGCCTTCTGGAGGTCATCCTTGAGAGACTTGATCTCGTCGTGGTTTTCAGCTGAGATTGCAGCCTTGAGAGCTGTGCACTTGGATTCGATACCTGACTTTTCGTCAGCTGAAACCTTATCGCCGAAGTCTGCAAGAGCCTTTTCGCACTGGAACACAAGATTCTCAGCCTCATTCTTTGTGTCAACCTGTTCACGGCGCTTCTTATCCTCAGCAGCGTACTGCTCAGCCTCCTTGACAGCCTTATCAATATCGTCCTTGGACATATTTGTGGAAGCTGTGATGGAGATATTCTGCTCCTTGCCTGTTCCGAGGTCCTTAGCGGAAACGTGAACGATACCATTTCTGTCGATATCGAAGGTTACCTCGATCTGAGGGATACCTCTTGGAGCTGGAGCGATACCGTCGAGACGGAATGTACCGAGCTGCTTGTTGTCACGTGCGAATTCACGCTCACCCTGAAGTACGTTGATATCAACAGCCGGCTGATTATCAGCATAGGTTGAGAATACCTGAGACTTCTTTGTAGGAATTGTTGTATTTCTTTCGATCATTCTTGTGCATACGCCGCCTGCTGTCTCGATACCGAGAGAGAGAGGAGTAACATCAAGAAGAAGGAGACCGTTCTTGACGTCGCCGCCGAGAACACCGCCCTGATATGCAGCACCGAGAGCAACGCATTCATCGGGGTTGATACCCTTGAAGGGGTCTTTGCCGATAAGCTTCTTTACAGCTTCCTGAACAGCAGGGATTCTTGAAGAACCGCCGACCATAAGAACCTTGTCGATTTCTGAGATAGAAAGTCCGCTGTCGCTGAGAGCCTGTCTTACAGGTCCCATAGTATCCTCTACGAGGTCAGCTG
>JAGBIH010000110.1 GCA_017935095.1 Ruminococcus sp. | reverse complement strand
CATAGCCGTCCTTCTTATATCCCTCCGGAGGAATGAGCATAGCAAGGTTTGTCTTTCCGCAGGCAGACGGGAAAGCAGCTGTAATATACTTAACCTCTCCATCAGGCTTCTTAACGCCGAGAATGAGCATATGCTCAGCCATCCAGCCTTCATTCTTACCCTGATATGAAGCAATTCTGAGAGCGAAGCACTTCTTGCCGAGGAGAACGTTTCCGCCGTAAGCAGAGTTGATTGACCAGATTGCATTGTCCTCAGGGAACTGAACGATATATCTGTCCTCAGGATCAACGTCAGCCTTTGAGTGGAGGCATCTTACAAAGTCATCGGAAGTATCACCGAGATTTTCAAAAGCAACCTTACCCATTCTTGTCATGATATCCATTTTGAGTACAACGTAGATAGAATCTGTAACCTCAACTCCTACCTTAGCGAGCGGTGAGCCGATAGGACCCATTGAATAAGGGATAACATACATTGTTCTGCCCTTCATAACGCCGTCATACATAGGTGTGAGCTTAGCGTACATTTCCTGCGGATCCATCCAGTTATTTGTCGGACCTGCGTCCTCCTTATTCTTTGAACAGATAAATGTTCTGTCCTCTACACGGGCAACATCATTAGGCTGTGTTCTGTGATAAAGGCAGCCGGGAAGCTTCTCCTGATTAAGCTCGATCATTTCGCCTGTTGAGATTGCTTCCTTTCTGAGCGCATCAAGCTGCTCCTTGGAACCGTCAATCCATACAACATTCTCAGGCTTACAGAGGGCAACCATTTCGTCAACCCACTTTAAAACATTTGGATTATTAGTCAATGACATTTTATAATACCTCCTATAATTTTATCATAAACAGCGATATAATCTCCGCAGCGGGAAATCACATCCGGAACTCCTGAAAAAAACCAATTGTTCCTCAAATACTATTATATCCAATTTTTGTTAAAGTGTCAATAGCTGCTGCATATTTTTATTCTTGCACTGCTAAGTCACGGCATTCCGCCCACTTTTTTACAGCTTATTCACATCGCAGAAGAATTATGATTACATTGACGGATTTGCTTTGATATGATATAATAATCAATATTGACAACGCTATTCAGACACTGTAAGAATGAAATTTATCATAGTAACAAATTACTGAGATAATGCAGGATTTCATTGTTTACAACTACACGCTACGGAGGTCAGCATATGGAGTTCTTTTTGATAATTGCAGTAATTATTGTACTCTGCATACTGCTCGGAGTAAGCGCAGAGCTGATGATTCTCGGCGCACTTGCTTTTATAGGTCTTGTTATACTCGCCATGCTTCTGCTTTTCATATTTTTCTTCATAATGCTCATCACCTCACGGAAAACAGAGGCGGTATTCACCAAAACAGACAAGCGTCCAAACGGAAAATTCAATGTTGCTTTTTACATTATTGGCGGCAAGGAGTATCCCTGTATTTTCCCGAGCGAGCCCAACTTCAGAAAGCTTGTGTACAAAGAAGGCAAATCATACCGTGTGATGCTGAATAACCGCATGGGTGCCGTTTTTGATAAATGGGCTGTTACCACCTGTATAACCGGGCTGATTTTCAGTTCCCTTTCCACCGCCGCAGCGGTTATGCTTGTTTCTCAGCTTATAAACCAATAGATCGGAGGATTTTCAAATGGAAGAACTTATCTGCGAAGAATTAGGAATCCACAAGGATATAATCGAAAAGGTCTCAAAGGTTATGCCTGATGAAGCCGTGCTGTACGATGCAGCTGAGCTGCTCAAGGCTCTTGGTGATTCCACAAGAATACGCATAATATTCGTACTGTGCCAGAGTGAAATGTGCGTATGCGATATTGCAAAGCTGCTCAATATGACCCAGTCCGCAATCTCTCACCAGCTCCGTGTACTCAAGCAGGCACGTCTTGTAAGCTCGCGCAGGGACGGCAAAACAATTTTTTATTCAATCTGCGATTCACACGTCAAAACTATTTTCTATCACGCTATGGAACACGTAATGGAATAATCAGCACAGCAGCATATCTGACAGCAGAAACTTACAAAAATTTTAATTAATGAAATTCTATTGACATATCATGTGAAAAAGTATATAATAATTATGTTGTATTTATTTGCATAATATTACTATTGGCAGTATATGCAGCTTTGTTTTACATCATTAACAGCGGTTAAATTATTTTCCGCTGCATAAATATGATCCCGGAACAATTTATGGACGTTTCATTGCGTCCGCTATGTTTTGCCGGCTCTGATATAATCGGGCCGTTCATCAATATATTTTAAATGAATAAAATAATGCGGCATTTACCGCCTTTCAGTAATAGGTTTATAGTACAAGCTAATTAATCGTTTTACGAAAAGGAGGTAATGCACTGTATGGATCTTGTTACAATTATACTTATCATCGTTGCAGTTGTGCTTCTGATTGCTGCTGTCGTTTTCAGTTGGCTTGCCTACAAAAAAGGTGTCGCAGCAGGTATAGAACAGCGCAAACAGCAGGCTGAATCTATGATCGGCTCGGCTGAGCAACAGGCTGAACGTATTATCGACGACGCAAAAAAGGATGCCGATAACAAAAAGAAAAGTGCGCTTATCGAAGCCAAGGACGAAATTCATAAACTCCGCAGCGAGGCAGATAAGGAAATCAAGGATCGCAGAGCAGAGCTGTCACGTCAGGAAAGACGTATGCAGCAAAAAGAAGAAAATCTTGATAAGAAAACCGATAACCTTGAGAAAAAAGAAGAGCAGCTCAATCAGAAATTAAAATCAGCTGACGAAAAGCTCAAGGAGGCAGAAACTATCAAGAAGGGACAGCTTGATGTCCTCGAAAGAATTTCTGAATTCACCAAGGATCAGGCAAAGGAATACATAATCTCCAAGCTTGAAGACGACCTTGTACACGAAAAGGCTGTCAAGGTTGCTGCCTATGAGCAGCAGATCAAGGACGAGTGTCAGGAAAAGGCAAGAAGCTATATCTCACTGGCTATCGCTAAGGTTGCCGCTGATCAGGTTTCAGAAGCCGCAGTTTCCGTTGTACCTCTCCCCAATGACGAAATGAAGGGTCGTATCATCGGCCGTGAAGGTCGTAATATCAGAACCCTCGAAACACTCACCGGTGTTGACCTCATCATCGACGATACACCAGAAGCCATCACTCTTTCATGCTTCGACCAGATTCGCCGTGAAATTGCAAGAATCGCCCTCGAAAAGCTCATCGCTGACGGACGTATTCACCCTACACGCATCGAGGAAATGGTCGATAAGGCCCGCCGTGAGGTAGAGTACCGTATCAAGCAGGAAGGCGAACGTGCAGTTATTGAAACCAATGTTCACGGTATCAACCACGAACTCATCAAGCTTATCGGACGTCTCAAATTCCGTACAAGCTACAGACAGAACGTCCTCGATCATTCAATTGAGGTTGCTAAGCTCTGCGGTGTCATCGCTTCAGAGCTGGGCGTTGACGCAAATATGGCAAGACGTGCCGGTCTGCTTCACGATATCGGTAAGGCTCTTACATCCGAAATCGAAGGCTCACACGTTCAGATAGGCGTTGACGTTTGTAAGAAATATAACGAAAACCCTGTTATCGTCCACGCTGTTGAAGCTCACCATAACGACGTTGAGCCGAAAACAGTCATCGCCTGCATCGTTCAGGCAGCCGACGCTATCTCCGCTGCAAGACCTGCCGCAAGAAGTGAAAATTATGAAAGCTATATCAAGCGCCTTCAGAAGCTTGAGGAAATCTGTACCTCCTACGAAGGTGTTGAAAAATGCTTTGCTGTTCAGGCAGGACGTGAGGTCAGAATCATGGTTGTTCCTGAAGTTATCAACGATGAAAAAATGGTGCTAGTCGCAAGACAGATTGCCCAGCAGATTGAGTCCGAAATGGATTATCCAGGACAGATCAAGGTCAATCTCATTCGTGAAAGCAGAGTTACTGACTACGCTAAATAATGCGGTATACTGCGGACGGTTCTTCGTCCGCAGTTTTGTTTATACACCCGAAAAACACCGATAAGGAAGGTTTTTATTATGGCTAAAACTCTATTTAATTCTTCGGAAAAATCAAACTTTATTCTCAATATGACTGAGGAGCAGTACGCAAAGCTTGCCTCCTTCGGTATGCTTGCAGCCTGCTTCACTGTACCGCTGTTTACAATTCCGGCTGAATGCCTGTCTACTGTAACATATTCATTTGCGTCAGGAGGGCTTGCGATTTCCGGAGTAGCCTGCCTGATACTCGCTATGATAGCAATAATAAAAAAGTATATCAACCGCCGTGTTGTGCTTCCTTTATGTGCTTTCGGAGCTATGCTGCTCTGGAGTGTTGTTTCAATGATTAACGGCTACGATATCAATGTCTCGCTCTACGGTTTTCCGCAGCGTGGTGAGGGAATTCTGGCAATTCTGTTCTATTTCTGCTTCTTCGTAACCGCAGCTTCGGTCAAAAGAGAAAGGGCACTGAATACACTGATTAACGGAATTATCGGTGCAGGTCTGCTTAATTCCGCATGGGCAATACTTCAGTTCTGTACAGATAAAGTATTCGCATATAAATTTATGACCTCTTCCCGACTAAAGGAAGTGCTGCAGCAAAGCTCTGAATCTGCTGATAAATCAGTTGCCGCTTCGGGACTCTCTCAGTCGCCGATTTTCCTCGCTATGCTGCTGACGCTTTCACTGACAGCCGCTCTCATTGGCTTTATAATGAGCAATTCTAAAAAACGCAGTATTTTCTGTATCGTCAGTGCGTGCATTTTTTCATTCACCATGATTCTCACATATACGCTTGTCGGAGTTTGCGGGATCATATTCGCTATAATTGCAGCTGCTGCTTCAGTGTTTATCGCCAAAGCCCCCAAGAAAAAGCTTGCATCACTTGCTGCCGCTGCCGCTTCTGCGATACTTGCGGTAATTCTTGCAGCGACAGGAGTAATAGGCAACGAAACCTCATATAGTCTGAATGACGGTTATCTCCTCTGGACTGCCGATTCATTCCAGAGAATCTCAGCAAGCGGTAATTATGACCCTGACATCCTGAATATCGAAAATACCAAAGACGTTTATTCACACCTTAATCGTGAAACTATTGAGATAATCAAGAAATACCCGCTGACAGGTACAGGTCCCGAACAGCTTGTTTATCCTCAGCTTAAGAAAGAAGATGCAGGTCAGACCAGATTTGACGATTTGATTTTTGACAATCCGAATACATTTGACAAGGTTTATAACGAATATCTTTACACCGCTGCTACAAGAGGAATACCATCATTGCTGGCACTTCTTGCAGTCATTCTCCCCGTGTTCTTCATCGGTCTGAAGCATATGAAGCAGCAGCGTGACGAAATCAGTATATGTATGTTCTTCCTTACACTCGGAGGCGCACTCATTTTCCTCATCGGATGCAGCAACATAGCCTTCTCACCTGTTTTCTGGGCAGCTGCGGGAGGTTCATGTGCAGCTATCGAAAAATCCGCATCAAAAAACAAAAAATAAACGCAGCAGGGCGACCGCATGGTCGCCCTGAAATTTTCAATAAAACCCGAATTACTTTCTGAATCTGCAATCACGTCTTGCCGTGACGCAACAAAAAGGACTGCACCAAACGGTACAGTCCTTATAATCGTAATAAGTAAAATTACTTGATTTCGATTGTAGCGCCAGCAGCCTCGAACTTTTCCTTAAGCTCGTTAGCCTCTGCCTCAGAAACGCCTTCCTTGATAGCCTTAGGAGCTGACTCAACAACTTCCTTAGCTTCCTTAAGACCAAGACCGAGAGCTTCCTTAGCAACCTTGATAACAGCCATCTTAGCGTCACCAAATGAAGCAAGAATTACGTCGAACTCTGTCTTAGCAGCCTCAGCAGCACCTGCGCCGCCTGCAGCTGGAGCAGCAGCGATAGCAGCTGTTACACCGAATTCCTCCTGGATTGCGTCTACGAGCTCTGAAAGCTCAAGAACTGAAAGAGTTTTGATATCTTCAACAAATTTAGTAATCTTCTCTGAAGCCATGATAATAATCTCCTTTATAATAATTTTCTTGCCTTATAGGCGGATTAATTAAGCTGCGGACTTAAAGTCCTGATAAATATGCAGATAATCAGGCAGCTTCTTCTGATTTCTTGTCTGCAACAGCCTGAAGTGTAGCAGCGAGCTTCTGAAGGGGACCCTGCAGAGAGCCAACGAGCTGAGCAAGAAGAACATCCTTTGACGGGATCTTTGAAAGAGCGATAACGCCATTCTGGTCGTAAACCTCACCCTCAATGTAACCAGCCTTGAGATTGAACTTGTCCTCGCCTGCCTTTTCAGCGAACTTACCGAGAATTCTTGCAGGTGCAGTCTGATCGTCATTTGAAAGAGCGATAGCAGTTGTACCGTTGAGAACCTCATCTAAGCCCTCGATACCGCAGTTTTTGAAAGCACGGAGAAGAAGTGTGTTCTTCTCTACGAAGTAGTTTACTCCTGCCTCACGAAGCTCCTTTCTGAGCTTTGTATCCTCCTCAACAGTGATTCCCTTGTAATCAACGAGAACGCCTGAAACGGAAGCCTTGATGAGTTCAGTAAGCTGTTCTACCTTAGCCTTCTTTGCTTCGAGTACAGCATTGCTTGGCATTGTGTATTCACCTCCGAATAATTCTTGAATCGTATCCGAAGAGCAATAAAAATGTCCTTTACCGACAGCACGGAAAGGACAATGATATTTACCTATCAATTGCAATTCCTCGGCGGGACTTACGGCTTACGCCTGCCAGCTGTCTTTAGAATACGATATATACTGCATAAATCACAGCTTGATTATTATAGCACACTTTTTCTGCATTGTCAAGACCTGCAGATAAATTTATTATATTAATTTTATCGCTGCTTTTCGTTCTTATATGACCAGAAAATTATTTGCTATTTGAGATGCAATGTGATATAATAATAAAGTACAATAAATTTTAAGGAGCTTGCTATGAAACTTCTTGCTATCGACGGAAACAGTATACTTAACCGTGCTTTTTACGGTATAAAGCTTCTCTCCAATAAAAAAGGCGTTTTCACCAATGCTGTTTTCGGATTTATGAATATCTACCTCAAAAATATTGCAGATGTCAAGCCTGATGCCGTTGCGGTTGCATTCGACCTGCGCACCCCCACCTTCCGTCACAAGGCAGTCAGCTATTATAAGGCAAACCGTAAGGGTATGCCTCCTGAGCTTGCCCAGCAGCTTCCGCTGGTCAAGGAGCTTCTGACCCTTATGGGAGTTAAAATTATCGAATGCGAGGGCTATGAGGCGGACGATGTACTCGGAACTCTTTCCAAATCGTGCTCAGACAGCGGAAATCACTGCTTTGTACTTACCGGCGACCGTGACAGCCTCCAGCTTATTGATGACAATGTAACGGTTCTTCTTGCTACTAACAAGGAAACTATCCACTATACTCCCCAGCGCTTTAACGATGATTATGGCTTTGAACCGATTAAGCTTATCGACCTTAAGGCTCTTATGGGAGACAGCTCCGACAATATTCCCGGAGTTGCCGGTATCGGCGAAAAAACCGCCTCTGCGCTGATTAAGGAGTACGGCTCTGTCGAAAACCTCTATGCAAATTATGAGGAGTCCGGACTCACAAAGGGAGTCAAGACAAAGCTTGCAAACGGCACAGAAGCCGCTAAGGAGAGCAAATGGCTCGCAACAATTGTACATGACGCTCCTATTGATATAAATCCGGAAAGCTATATCCCCGCCTCAGCTGACAGCGCAGGTATAAGCCGTCTGCTTTCTGAGCTTGAAATGTTCAAGCTTCTGGAAAAGCTGAATATAAGTGTATCTGAGGGTACTGATAGGGCTCCTGAGGAGTCATCTGAAAAAGCTCCCGTGATTCAGATAAACGAAAGCTCTCTTACTCAGGACATTATCGCAAAGCTTACCGAATGCGAATATCTTTTCGACGGTTCAATCCTCAAGGTCCGCAATGAAAATAACGTATATACAACCGACAGCGAACAGCTTATATGTGACTTTTTCGAATCGGACTGCATCAAATCCACTGACGACGCAAAAGCTCATTACCGCTATGCTATGGCTCATGGCAGAGAATTGAATAATCTTAAGAATGACGCTTCTATATGCGGCTATCTGCTGAACACCTCAGCTTCAGACTATACTATTGAAAAGCTTTGTGCGGAATACAAAATTCATTACTACTCCGAAAACGGTAATCTCGCTGACCTGCTCTCGCTGAACGGTCTTATCAGAAAGCTCCGCACAGAAATTGCAGACGAAGGTATGACAGAGCTTCTTGACAGGATTGAAATGCCGTTGACCGAGGTTCTTGCCTCAATGGAGGATATCGGTATACGGATTGACAGAAAGGGTGTTGAGGAATTCGGTACAGCTCTTTCTGAAATGATTGAAGAAACTCAGCAGATTATTTACGACGAGGCCGGTCACGAGTTCAATATTTCCTCACCGAAGCAGCTTGCAGCAGTACTTTTTGAGGAGCTCGGACTTCCTGCCAGAAAAAAAACAAAAAGCGGCTATTCAACCAGCGCCGATGTGCTTGAGGAGCTCCGCAGTCAATCCCCTATCGTGGACAATGTACTGAAATACCGTCAGTATACAAAGCTCAGCTCCACTTATGTTGCAGGACTTCTTGACAAAATCGCTCCCGACGGCAGAATCCATACATGGTTCAGACAGACCGAAACAAGAACAGGTCGTATTTCCTCAACAGAGCCTAATATGCAGAATATCCCTGTACGCACCGAGCTTGGCTCACAGATGAGAAAATTCTTCACCGCCGCAGAGGGAAAAACTCTTGTGGACGCCGATTACAGTCAGATTGAGCTGAGAGTTATGGCGCATCTGTGCGGCGACGAAAACATGATTGACGCTTTCTCGTCAGGTGAGGACATCCATACCTCAACCGCTGCTCAGGTATTTGATATGCCTGTTTTCATGGTCACTCCTGAAATGAGAAGCGCCGCAAAGGCAGTAAATTTCGGAATTATCTATGGTATCGGTGCATTCTCGCTCTCAAAGGATATAGGAACATCGGTAGCACAGGCAAAAAAATATATCGCTGATTACCTTGCAAAATACCCTAAGGTAAACCGGTTTATGGAAGCTACCGTTGAAAATGCTGTAAGGGACGGCTTTGTAACAACCATGCTCGGCAGAAAAAGACGGATTCCTGAGCTCGCTTCGTCAAACAAGGTTTTACAGGCAGCCGGCAAGCGAATTGCTATGAATACACCTGTGCAGGGTACTGCAGCTGACCTGATAAAAATAGCTATGATTAACGTATACAACCGCCTCAAAACCGAAAAGCTCGATGCAAAGCTGATTCTTCAGGTTCACGATGAGCTTATCCTCGAAGCCTCACTTAACGACGCTCAGCGTGCCTCCGAAATCCTTAAGGAGGAAATGCAGGGAGTTTACGATATGCGTGTGCCGCTTGCAGTTGATGTCCACACAGGCAACAGCTGGTACGATGCCAAAGGCTGAGGTGACATTATGGACGATTATATAATACTTTCCGCAGACGGCTCCACTCAGTACAGTATATTTGAGCAGCTATCATCACTCGATAAGCAGGCTGTCGGAAACGAAGGCTGGTCGGCGGAGTCATTCAGGTCCGAAGCCGAAAAGGATAACGGCTTTGTGCTCTACGCCGAAAGTTCAGACGGAATAATTGCACTGCTGTCCGCTTACTCTGCAATAGGTGAAGCCGACATAACAAGCGTCGCTGTTGCACCTGCATACCGACGCCGAGGACTTGCTCAGAAGCTCATCATGGAGCTTGAAAGCCGTCTGCCCGACGATACCGAAAGTATCTTTCTGGAGGTAAGGGAATCAAACACTCCTGCAATCACACTGTATGAAAAATGCGGCTTTGAGCGTCTGTCAATCCGCAGAAATTTCTACTCGGACCCGTCTGAAAACGCAATTGTAATGCAGAAACACATCTGAAAAAACTATGTGCGTAACCGGCACTGTTTCGTCCGTTCTCGCACTGTATAAAACATGAAAGGCATTTATTATGTTAATACTTGGAATAGAAAGCTCCTGCGACGAAACCGCCGCAAGCGTAGTAAAGGACTGCCGTACAATCTGTTCATCGGTTATATCAACACAGATTGAAGAGCATAAAAAATACGGCGGTGTTGTGCCCGAAATCGCCTCCCGCCGTCACTGTGAAAACATTCTCGGAGTTGTCCGTCAGGCTCTCGCCGACGCTGATGTTACCCTCAATGATATCGACGCAGTTGCCGTCACTTATGCACCGGGACTCATCGGTGCACTGCTCGTTGGCGTGAATTTTGCAAAAGCACTTGCTATGTCCGCAGGCAAGCCGCTTGTGCCTGTTCACCACATAGCAGGTCATATCGCTACAAACTACCTGACTCATCCCAAGCTTGAGCCGCCGTATCTCTGCCTTGTCGCAAGCGGAGGTCACAGCCATATTATTGAGGTCCTGAGCTATACGCAATTCAGAGTTGTCGGCAGAACACGTGATGATGCAGCCGGAGAATGCTTCGACAAGTGCGCACGTGCTATGGGCTTCCCATATCCGGGCGGAGTACATATTGACAACGCTGCTCAGTCAGGCGATTCATCGGAATTCAGACTGCCGCATCCTGTTGTTGCAGGTAATGAATTCGATTTCAGCTTTTCAGGGCTTAAAACATCGATCATCAACATGATTCATAATGCGGAGCAAAAGGGCATAGAGCTGAATAAAAATAATCTTGCCGCAAGTATTCAGTCAACCATTTCCGAAATACTGACAGACAAGACCATCCGTGCAGCGGAGGCTCTCGGATATAAAAAAATCGCCCTTGCAGGCGGTGTTTCGGCAAATTCAGGAGTCCGTGCGGCGCTGTCCGAGGCTTGTGAAAAGCATGGCTTTGAGTTTTATATGCCCGAGAAAAAGCTTTGCGGCGACAATGCGGTAATGATTGCCTGTCAGGGAAGCTATAATTTCCTCGCAGGTATCACAGCCGACGAAAGTCTTAATGCCTTTGCCACTCTCTCTATGGAGGAAATATGAGTATGAATGGTACAAACTGCGAAAGCTGCACCAATTATGTCTACGACGAAGACTACGACTGCTATGTGTGCATGATTAACCTTGACGAGGACGAAATGGCTCGTTTTTTACAGGGCACAAATTACGCCTGTCCGTATTATCGTCTTGACGACGAATATGGTGTAGTCAGACATCAGAATTAGAATATAGCTTATGCTTCAGGGGCACGGGATATCTTACGATATCCCGTTTATTTTATAGTACGGCATCCAGCTGCCCCGTCTGACGTAATTATCGGAACATCAGCTGTTCCGTCCTCATCAAGCAGCTCCCCCAGAACCGTTATAATGTCACATTCCGGCGCCTTACCCTGCTCCATTGCTCTTTTCACCGAGTTTACAAGAGTTTCCGCCGACTCCTCCTCAAGTATTTCCTTTCCGTTTTCACCGTACACTATCAGGCAAGACGGCGAAACCTTCCACTCGTTCAGCATAAATTTAAGAGTTTCACTTCCTGAGCCGTCTCCAAGAATTATAAGCTCGGTATAGCCTGTAAAAATATCCTTGCCGCTTTTCAGCTCAGCCAGCTTCTGAGCCGATGTTATATCTTCACCGCTCGCTGTAATTACACTGCTTTTTTCAGTAAAAAAGGTGAAGGTAAGCTGCTTTTCGTTTTTACCGTCAACAGAAACTGCCCTCAGATAATTTTTATCATGTACCTGTACTGCTGAAACGCATGAGGAAAGTGCGGCAGCTGTCATTAACGAGAGAACAACTGTCATTACCAATTTTTTCATAAGCTATCTCCCTTTAATTATTTTCTTCTGAATCAGCATTATGGACGGCACAACAAGCAGCGCTGCCGCTACAGCAAATGAGTAGATTCTGATATAACGTCCCGTACCGTGAAGTGCAAATGCCGCTCCTATCATCAGTACAAGAGACGCTGTGCTGCGCAGTTTTCTGAACGAGGGGAAAATTTCTCCAAGCAGATATGCCGAAGTGACCGTCTGCACTGCTATTGAAAAGACTGCAAAAATCGCAAAAATCATAAGAAACAGTGAATCTATGCGCTGAACAGGAAATGGCTGGGAAAGCTGAGCGGCTGTGACAATCGGGAAATCTGCTGCCTCCATAATTCCGCCTGCGACAATTATTGCAGTAACCGTAATTACAACAGTAAGAATAAGCTTTTCCAGAAAATATATAGCTGCGTTTTTCATAGGCTTACCCTTTGTCATGCTCAGCAGCACAACAAAGCTGCCGAGTCCTCCGCTCAGCACAAAGCCCTTCATCATTTCTTCAGAAATGCCTGCTGCTGACTCTGCACGTGAAAAGTTCTCCCATTCCGCATGAAATAATGAACTGACCGCAACTATAAACAGACATACTGCTCCTATAGCTGCTGCTATGACTGCCGCACGTGACAGGGTTTTTATTCCCGTTGACGAAATATACAGACATACAACAGCAATCAGCCCCGATATCAGAAGCTTTCCACGAAAGCCTTCCGAATAGGGAATGTATATAAACTGTGAAACGTCCCACTGCATTGCAAACAGCAAGCCTCCCCACAGAATCAGATAGACAAAGTAAATTATCTGCACCCATTTGCTGCCAAAGCCGCCTCCGCAGCTGTAAAACCTTATTATAGGAAATGCCATGATAAACTGAAGAGCTGTTCCTGCCGCAAAGCCTGCGATAGTAATCAGCGAAATATTTCCCATAAGACAGAAAAGTGCAAAGGCGTCGGTTATCAACAGCAGTGCCGAAAACTGATTTCTTGAGATTCTACTCATGATATTCCTCCACCGTGAAGCCCCGGCTCTGCATTTTCTTCATACCCGAACGTATTACCGTATCACCCATTCCGCCTGCTTTGAATGGCGAAAGCGGAGCAGTATACGGGAAGCCGTAATCCTCGGTTGCACATATATTGACCAGTACCGCACACGCAAGCAGACCGATTCCGAAAAGGCCAAATATGCCTCCTGCTGCAAGAAACGCAAACCGAAGCAACGTGACCGAAGGATTAAGCTCGGGAACGACAAAGCCGCTTATCACAGCAAGCGCCGTCATTGTAAGAAGCGGAGTGCTGATAAGTCCTGATTTTACCGCAGAATCACCGATTATAAGTCCGCTGACTATACTCACTGCTCCGCCTACAGGTTTAGGCAGTCGTATGCCTGCTTCACGTATTATCTCATACATCAGCAGAACTCCCATTGATTCAGTTACAATGGAAAACGGCGTATTTTTCTCAGATTCAACAAGCAGCATCAGAAGTGTACTGTTCATGAGCTCGGGATGATACATTACAATTGCCGCATAAAGCGCAGGCAGCAGTACTGATATAATAAATGCACCGTACTTTATCCAGCGGATAAATGTTGCATAATACGGCTTGAACGAATAATCATCAAGAGTCTGAAAGCTTTCGCAGAATAATCTCGGAATTACTATGGCAAACGGAACTCCGTCCACGAAAAGTGCTACTCTGCCCTCAATCAGCTTTGAGCAAAGCACGTCGGGACGCTCCGTAGTGCCTGTTGAGCTGAAAAGCTCAAATTTATCATTCTCAACAAAAGGACGTATATAGCCTGTTGACAATATGGATTCAAGCTCAATTTTATCAAGTGAGCTGCGGATTTTGTCCATAAGCTCTTTGGGTACTCGGTCCTGCATATAACAGAGACAAAGGTCGGTTTTGCTCTTACCGCCCTTCACAAAAAGCTCCATGACAAGCTCCGGACTCTTTAACCGTCTGCGTATCATAGACATATTGATTCTTATAGTCTCGACAAAGCCTTCATGTGCGCCCATGATATTGCCCTCACCGGAAGGCTCCTGAATACTTCGTGTAAAAAAGCCCTGAACACCGAATGCCAGCGCCTTATCCATATCATCAGCAATCAGTACGGCGAAGCCTGAATTCAGAAGATGAAAAAGCGTACCGTAATCATTTATCTCAGGACGGTCCGTCGAAAGCAGCAGATTATCCTGAATATGATTAAACAGCTCACGTGAATCTTTTTTCGGCAGGATATGTGTTATAGGTTCAAAAACAAGCTCTGTAATCACTGAAATCGAGAGCATTCCCTCACAAATCAGCATTGCACACTTTATTCCTCCCGTTACAAACTCGTTTACAAGCACATCAGAGGAACCGCCAGAAATTTCCTTGATTTTTTTTATATTCTGACTCAGATCCCGTATTATAGGTAATTTTTCATAGTCCGGATTATTCATTTTCTCACCTCGAAGTTATTATGTGAGACTCAGCAAAAAATATACGGTCTTTGCTGCATAAGCTATATACAGAATATCCATAAAGAAATAAATCCGGAGAAGAATTTGATTTTCTTCTCCGGATTTTGTTTTCACAGCTATAAACTGATATTTATAAAAGCAATGCTGTTTTAAGTGCAATATACAGTTTACCGAGATTATGGTTTGCATCATAAAGGCCTTCAACATCATAACCACTTGATTCGAGCACATCTCCTGCTTCAAGAAAATCATAAAGCTCCAGACCGTAGAAATCACACAAAGCCTGCACTCCTGCCAATTCCATTTCGACTGCGATACACCCTTCTTCTTTACGTTTTTCAACAAGCCCAACAGTTTCTCTGAGCATAGAATCTGTTGTCCAGACCCTGCCTGAAACATAAGGTATATTTAATTTTTCAAATATAGCAGCAAGTTTTTTGCAGTTTTTTATTTCAATATAGTCGGCTGGCTCAGCATAGTAATACGAACAGCCCTCTCCACGATAGCTTTCTGTTGGAACAATAAATTTGCCTTCTGTTTTTTCTCTGTCAAGACTTCCGCACGAACCAAACATAATAAACTTGGTTGCGCCTGTCTGCCAATGAGCTTCATAGCAAAAAGCCGATGCAAGTGCTGAACCTATGCCTGTTAAATAAAAAGCAATATCTCTGCCATTATAATTCATTTTATAGATAGAGATGTTTCCGTTACAGGAACCCAGAAATCCTATCTTTTCACATTTATAGGTATCAAGCAAATGATTATGTATATCTATCGAAAAGATAATCAGGCATATATCCGCAATATGTTTTGGCTCACCGTAAAAATCTTTAAGATTAATAACAGGTTCTGTTTTAATATCATAACAATCCGTAATCATAATAGTTCTCCTATGTATTCTTAAGGCAATACCACACAGAGCTTGTGCGAAAGATGCAAGCAGATTTCGTGCAAAGCCGTCAGGTGGGCTTTGTGCGGTGTTGGCTTAATTATCGTCGGGTTAATTATAAAAAAGTATCTGCATAAAAACAATAGGCAAAGCCACTTTTGATATTTCATCAAAAGCGGCTTTTAATACTTGTATCTGACTATCTGACTTAAGGCTGTATTTATCTATTTTCTCTTCCATTTCATGAGCGTAATCGCCATTATAGAGGTCAGACAGATTGCAAGCGATATTGGAAACCACGTGAACGGCATCGGTAAATCCACAGTATTTATACCGTAAAAACTGAAAATGATATTTGGAATTTCCAGAATAACGGTAATGATTGTCAGACGCCACATAACGATATTCAGATTATTGGAAATTACCGACGAAAATCCGTCCATCATACTGGAAAGAATTCCTGTATAAATACTGGACATTTCAATTGCCTGTTTCATTTCAATGAGAACATCCTCCAGCAGATCCTGATCCTCGTCGTAAAGCTTGATTACACGGCCTCTGAATATTTTTTCAATTGTAGCCTCATTCGCCTTCAATGATGTTGAAAAATAAACGAGAGACTTTTCAAGAGCGAGCAGCTGCATAAGAAGCTCATTTTTCATTGCATCGTGAAGCTGCTGCTCAGCAGCGGAAGAAATTTTATCAATCTGCTTCAGGTAAATCAAAAACAGCGCCGCAATTCTCAACAGAATCTGAAGAACAAACCGTGTTTTAAAGCTCGGACGGAGATTTCTGATATTCCCCCGCATAGCCTCCTTGATAATCTGAGTTTCCTTGATTGAAATTGTAAAAACGTACTCATCAGTGAGTATAATGCCCATAGGCTGAGTATAGAAGCTTCTTGTTTTATCGTCATCTACAGACGAAACAGGAGTATCTATAATCACAAGCGTCTGGTCATCCTCACGCTCAATACGTGAAGACTCCTCCTCATCAAGCGAGGATTTAACAAAGCCGCTGTCGAGTCCGAAATCCTCTATAAGCTTCTTTACCTCTTGCGGTGTCGGATTGACAACCGAAATCCAGCAGCCGGTTGACGGTTCTTCACACTGAGTCAGAATACCGTTTTCCGAAGTGAAATAACTAATCATATTAAATTTGCACCTGCCGCAGAAACAGTCCACAGCAAGCAGCGCTCCTTTCGCCAAGATTTTCAGCGAAAGCAGGAGAAACAATGAGCTTCCGCCGAATTAAGGGATTCAGATTTTAAATTCCCATAAGGGTCAGAACTCATAACGCACCTCCAAAAGCAAAGTATACATTTATTATATCAGATTTTTATTATTTTTACAAGACTTTTTTCTAATTTTAAAAAATTCCCGCTGTTTTCACACAGCGGGAATTAATGTTATTTACTGCTCGTCATCCTTTTTCTTTGAACGTGATGTAAATGCTGCAGCTGCTGCAATAGCCATAATAGCGATTGTTGCGCTCATACCCTTTACACCTGTCTGAGGAGCATTTGTCTTACCTGTTGTAGTAACAGGAGCCTTTGTAGTTGTAGGCTTCTTAGTTGTTGTTGCAGTTGTTGTGGATGTTGTTGATGT
>JAGBIH010000109.1 GCA_017935095.1 Ruminococcus sp. | reverse complement strand
GGATGACCCTGAAAATCCGACAATTATGGAAGATTTTATAAAAGCTATCGGCGGAACTCCGGTTATCTACGCTCAGAGAAATGAATGCTGCGGCGGTTACATAACAATGGAGGACAAGGCGCAGGCTGCAAAGAGAAGCTCAGCAGTCATGAATTCAGCTGAGTCACAGGGAGCAGATATGCTTATTACCGCCTGTCCTCTTTGTCTCTATAATCTGAAGAAGAATTCAGGCACAGAGCTTCCTGTTTACTACTTCACCGAACTCCTTGCCGAGGCGCTCGGTTTAAAGGAGGATTGCCATGAATAATAATCTAAAGGAACAGATACTGCGTTCAAGCGGAGTAAATGTACTGAAATGTATGCGATGCGGAAAATGCTCAGGTACGTGTCCTTCATACGGCGAGATGGAATATCATCCGCATCAGTTTGTATATATGGTTGAAAAGGGCGATATAGAAACCCTGATGAAATCAGAGTCGATATATAAATGTCTGACCTGCTTTGCCTGTGTTGACAGATGCCCGAGAAATGTCGAGCCGGCAAAGGTTATAGAGGCGGTACGTCTTGCTGCAGTCCGCAGGCAGGGAAGCAATCATCTTATTCCCGACCAGATTCCTTCAATGCTTGACGATGACCTCCCACAGCAGGCAATTGTTACTGCATTCAGAAAATATACAAAGTAAGGAGGAGATAATATGCAGAAAATAGGTGTTTTTGTCTGTCACTGCGGTACGAATATTGCTGCAACGGTAGACGTAAAGGCTGTTGCTGAAGCACTCGGTCACGAACCGGGAGTCGTTATCTCCCAGGACTATCAGTATATGTGCTCAGAGTCCGGACAGAATCTAGTCAAGGACGCAATCAAGGAGCATAATCTTTCAGGCATTGTGGTTTGCTCATGCTCACCAAGAATGCATGAAAACACATTCAGAAAGGCTGCCGCTGCAGCAGGTCTGAATCCGTACCTTGTTGAAATTGCGAATATAAGAGAGCAGTGCTCATGGATTCACAAGGATATTGCAACTGCAAAAGAAAAGGCAATAATTCTCGGAAGAGCCGCTATTGCGAAGGTTCACCTCAATGCACCGCTTACAGCAGGTGAGAGCCCTGTAGTAAAGAGAGCGCTTGTTATAGGAGGCGGTATTGCGGGAATCCAGACCGCTCTTGACATTGCCGAGGCAGGCTTTGAGGTTGATATAGTAGAAAAGGAGCCTACAATCGGCGGAAAAATGGCGCAGATTGACAAGACCTTCCCGACCCTTGACTGTGCAGCCTGCATTCTTACTCCAAAAATGGTTGAATGCGCCCAGAATGAAAAGATTCATATCCACTCATTCAGCGAGATAAGTGACGTAAAGGGATTTGTAGGCAATTTCACCGTAACAATCAGGAAAAAGGCTCGTTATGTAGACGAAACAAAGTGTACTGGCTGCGGACTCTGTACAGAAAAATGTCCGATGAAGAAAGTACCCAATGAATTCAATATGGGACTTGATAACAGAACAGCCGTATATATTCCGTTTGCACAGGCTGTTCCTAAGGTTGCCGCAATTGACCCGAATTACTGTCTTATGCTGAAAAACGGCAAGTGCGGCGTATGCTCCAAGGTATGTACAGTGGGAGCTATCGACTACAAGCAGCAGGATAAATTTATTGAACAGAAGTATGGTGCAATTGTGGTTGCAACAGGCTTTAATCCGATTAAGCTTGATAAATATGACGAGTTTGCATACAATCAGTGTCCTGACGTTGTTACCTCACTGGAACTTGAGCGGCTTATGAATGCTGCAGGTCCGAACGGAGGAACACTTCTCAGACCTTCCGATAAAACACATCCGCATAAAATCGTATTTGTACAGTGCGTAGGCTCAAGATGTGATGACAGCAAGGGCAAGAGCTATTGCTCCAAGATATGCTGTATGTACACTGCAAAGCACGCAATGCTCATACGTGAGAAATATCCGGATACTGAGGTTTACGTATTCTACATAGATGTAAGAACTCCCGGAAAGAACTTTGACGAGTTCTACCGCAGAGCTGTTGAGCAGTACAATGTCCATTACATCAAGGGCATGGTCGGCAAGGTAACTCCAAGAGCTGACGGTAAGATTGATGTTCAGGCTTCAGACCTCCTCGGAGGAGAGCAGCTTCACATTGATGCAGATATGGTAGTTCTTGCGGCTGCTATCGAGCCGGATAAGACTGCCCGTCCGCTCGCAACAATGCTCACAACACAGATGGACACAAACGACTTCTTTACAGAAGCTCATCCTAAGCTTCGTCCCGTAGAGAGCGCAACAGCAGGTATTTTCCTCTCAGGCGCCTGTCAGGGACCAAAGGATATTCCCGAGACCGTAGCTCAGGCAAGTGCAGCAGCGGCAAAGGCGATAGGTCTGCTCTGCAAAAACAGTATTACGTGTAATCCATGCGTCGCTCATTCAGACGAGCTTATGTGCAATGGCTGTTCAGCCTGTGAAAAGGTATGTCCTTACGGAGCGATAACATATCAGGATAAGGAATTCAGAATGCCCGACCGTACTACTGCAATACGCAGAGTTGCAAGCGTTAATCCTGCCGTATGTCAGGGCTGCGGTGCCTGTACAGTTGCTTGTCCTTCGGGAGCTATGGATCTTAACGGCTTCTCAAACAGTCAGATTATGGCGGAGGTAGACGCAATATGCAAGTAAATGAAAATAAAGAATTTCAGCCTTTGATTGTCGCATTCTGCTGTAACTGGTGTTCATATGCAGGTGCTGATCTTTCAGGCACAAACAGACTAAATTATCCTGCTAATGTAAAAATAATAAGAGTTCCATGTTCATGCCGTGTAAACCCGATGTTTATTCTCAGAGCGTTTCAGAGAGGTGCAGACGGAGTAATACTGTGCGGCTGTCATCCGGGCGATTGTCATTACACCTCCGGAAACTATTTTACACGACGCAGAATGACTCTTCTTTTCAGTATGCTTGATTTTCTTGGAATTGAGCGTGACCGTACAAGGGTTGAATGGGTTTCAGCAGCTGAGGGAGCTAAATTCGCAGCAACAATGAATGAATTTACCGAGGCTGTAAAGAAGCTTGGTCCTAACCGCAGACTGGAGGATTTGAGATGCAGAAAGCAATAATTGAAAAAGCAAAACAGCTTCTCGCTGACGGTACAGTAAATCGTGTAATAGGCTGGAAAAAGGGCGGGTTTGCGTATGATATAACGCCTGCAATATTTGAGACAGCCGAGGAAATTGACGCTGAGTTTGTGTATGATGATTTTACAGCGGCAAACGTGTCGAAATATCTCATTAAGGAAAGCAGAAAGGACGGCAAGATCCTTGCATTTCTCAAGCCCTGTGACACATACAGTCTGAATCAGCTCACAAAGGAGCACAGAGTTAATCGTGACAATATATATGTAGTGGGAATTCCGGGAGGTCCTAAGCTGGACGTTGAAAAAATCAAAGCAAAAGGCATTACCGGTATACTTAGCATAAAAAACGAAAATTACACTCTGAAAATCGAGACTCTCTATGGTGAGGAGACAATGCCGTTTTACGAAGCAATCTGCTCAAAGTGCGAAAGCTGTAAGAGCAAGAAGCACGTTACATATGATGAGCTTATCGGTGAGGACGGAGATATTCTTGAATCAAATCGTTTTGACATGGTTGAGCAGCTTGAAAACATGACTGCACAGGAGCGTTATGATTTCTGGAGAGCACAGCTTTCAAAGTGTATCCGCTGTAATGCCTGCCGTAATGTATGTCCAGCCTGCACCTGTGAAAAGTGTGTGTTTGACAATGATAATTCAGGTATTGCAAACAAGGCGGCAGCAGACAGCTTTGAGGAAAATATGTTTCATATCATACGTGCATTCCATGTTGCAGGAAGATGTACAGACTGCGGAGAATGCTCAAGAGTCTGTCCGCAGAATATACCGCTCCATCTTCTTAACAGAAAGTTTATCAAGGATATAAACTCACTTTACGGAGAATATCAGGCAGGTGAGGACACAACCTCAAAGGCTCCTCTGAACGATTATAATATGGACGACTGTGAAGCAAGTATCGTTCACGAAAGGGGTGCAGAATAATGCTGAGAATTTCAATTGATAAAATAGACGAGCTTTTTGCCGCAGCTTCGGCAAAGCAGACCCTTTATATTCCCGCTGACCGTGACGGCACTGCTGAGTTCACAAAATGGGAAAATGGAATCAGGCTCAGTAATTCACTCAATACAGTGCGCAGTGTAAAGGATTTTTTCTTTCCGCAGACTGAAAATCTTGTTGATTTCAAACTGAAGGGAAAGAATATAGAAATCAATGATATCCGTGAGGAGTGCGAGGATTTCGTTATTTTCGGAGTTCGTGCGTGCGACGCAAGAAGCTTTACAATTCTCGAAAAGGTTTATCTTGCTGACCCTGTGGACAGCTTTTATAAAAACCGTCGTGATCACGGTACAGTAGTTACAATGGCGTGCACGCGACCCTCTGAAACCTGCTTCTGCGGAGTGTTTGGCATTGACCCTACCGCACCTGAGGGTGACGCTGCCTGCTGGAGCGACGGAAAATATTACTACTTTGAGGCTTATACCGATAAGGGACAGAAATTCATAGATTCAGTTTCTTCACTTCTTGAGGACGGCGATACAGCTGACCTTGAAAAGGTGAAGGAAGCAACAAAAAATATACTTTCAAGGCTTCCGCTTGCAAATCTTTCAACAGAAAGCTTCGGCGGCGACAAGCTCAACGAGTATTTCAACTCTGAAAAGTGGGCAGAGCTTTCTGAGAGCTGTCTCGGATGCGGAACCTGCACCTTTGTTTGTCCGACCTGCCAGTGCTATGACATAAGGGATTTTGACACAGGAAACGGAATAAAGCGTTATCGCTGCTGGGATTCATGTATGTACTCCGACTTCACAAAAATGGCTCATGGCAATCCGAGACTTACTCAGCTTGAGCGTTTTCGTCAGAGATTCATGCATAAGCTTGTATATTTCCCTGCAAACAACAACGGCGAATTCGGCTGTGTAGGATGTGGAAGATGTCTTTCCAGATGTCCTGTATCAATGAACATAGTCAAGGTAATGAAAGCATTGGAGGTAAAATGATGAACAGTAACGATACATTAATTCCGCACATCGGAGTTGTTACCGATATCAGAATTGATACTCCCGATGTAAAGACCTTCAGAGTTGTTTCTCCGGAGGGCGGCAAGGTTTTTGAGCATATGCCCGGACAGTGTGCAATGCTTTCGATTCCGGGGGTAGGAGAAGCAATGTTTTCAATCACATCTTCTCCTACAAATAAGGAATTTATGGAATTCAGCATAAAGAAGTGCGGATGCCTTACAAACTGGCTTCACATGATGGATGTCGGACAGCAGATAACCATCAGAGGTCCGTACGGAAATGCATTTCCGGTTGATACTGAATTAAAGGGCAAGGATCTTTTGTTTATCGCCGGAGGTATAGGTCTTGCGCCGCTTCGTTCCGTGATAAATTATGTCCGTGACAACAGAGCTGATTACGGTGATGTGCAGATAGTATACGGCTCACGTTCAAAGGAAGATCTTGTTGACTATCAGGAAATAATCAGCGAATGGATGAATGACAACGGAGTACAGGTTAACCTCACTATAGATAATGCGCAGGAAGGCTGGGACGGTCATGTAGGCTTTGTACCTGACTATGTAAAGGAGCTTGCACCGTCAACGAATAAAACAGTTCTTGTCTGCGGACCTCCGATTATGATTAAGTTTACTCTTGCAGGTCTCAAGGAAATCGGATTTACTGAGACTCAGGTTTATACAACAATGGAGCTTCGTATGAAATGCGGAGTCGGCAAGTGCGGACGCTGCAACATCGGAAACAAGTACGTCTGCAAGGATGGACCGGTATTCCGTTATGACGAGCTTGGCGAGCTGCCTGACGAATATTAAGGAGGAACAACTAAGCATGGAAAATATGGTAAATGTCTACCTGTTTGGCAAAAGATATCAGGTGCCGGCAGGACTTACAATAATGACAGCTATGGAATATGCAGGATATGAGCTTGTGAGAGGCTGCGGCTGCCGTAACGGCTTTTGCGGTGCGTGCTCAACAATCTACAGAATGAAGGATAAACAGGAGCTTCATGCTTGTCTTGCCTGTCAGACAGAGGTTCAGGACGGTATGTATGTTGCAACGCTGCCGTTCTTCCCATTGGTAAAGCAGGTATATAACATAAATGAAATCAAGCCTACAGAGCAGATAATGATGCAGCTGTATCCTGAAATATACTGCTGTATCGGCTGCAATGCGTGTACAAAAGCGTGTACACAGGAGCTTAACGTAATGCAGTATATTGCTCATGCTCAGAGAGGCGAATATGACCTCTGTGCCGAGGAATCCTTTGACTGTGTAATGTGTGGTGTGTGTTCATCACGCTGTCCTGCAGGCATCTCGCACCCTCAGGTAGCAATGCTTGCAAGACGTCTTAACGGAAAGTATATTGCACCCGAATGCGGACACCTTGCTGACCGTGTAAATGAAATTAACGAGGGTATGTATAAGGAGCTTATTGAGGGTCTTATGCAGAAACCGGTTGCAGAGCTCAAGGAGCTTTACAACACACGTGAAATAGAGAAGTAAGGAGGAGAGCGGCTATGTACAAAATTGATAAGCTTAATGAGCTTGCAAAGGTTGTTGCAGAAAAAAGAGCAGAAAATGCGGACCTTGAGCCAAGAAGAATGACTGCAGAAGAAAAAGAGACTCTCCTTGCAACATTTCATCCGGACTATAAGCAGGATGAATTTACAGTTCTTACAGCAGGTGTAAACAAGGGTGAAAGGGTACCTACTCAGCTTGCTGAAATGCTTCAGGGACACAGCAGAATCAGTGCTGATGATATTGACCTGACAAATCCTGATTATGATACCGACGTTCTTATCATAGGCGGAGGCGGTGCCGGTGCATCTGCGGCAATTGAAGCAGATGAGGCCGGCGTAAAGGCAATGATAGTGACAAAGCTTCGTATCGGCGACGCAAACACAATGATGGCAGAGGGCGGTATACAGGCTGCTGATAAGCCGAACGATTCACCTGCTATCCATTATCTTGACGCATTCGGCGGAGGCCATTTTGCTGCAAAGCCTGAGCTTCTTGAGAAGCTTGTAACAAAGGCACCCGAAGCAATTCTATGGCTTAATAATCTCGGAGTTGAATTTGATAAAGACGCTGACGGTACAATGGTAACAACTCACGGAGGCGGAACATCACGCAAGAGAATGCATGCAGCAAAGGATTATTCAGGTGCTGAAATCATGAGAACACTCCGTGACGAGGTTCTCAACAGAGGAATACCCGTAATTGACTTCACAGCTGCGGTTGAAATCATTCTTGATGAAAACGGTAAGGCAGCCGGTGCGGTGCTTATGAATATGGAAACAAAGGAGCTTCTTGTTGCAAGAGCAAAGACTGTTGTAATTGCAACAGGCGGAGCAGGAAGACTCCACTATCAGGGCTTCCCGACCTCAAACCACTACGGAGCAACAGCTGACGGACTTGTACTTGGCTACAGAGTCGGAGCAAAGCTTCTTTATGCAGATACGCTTCAGTATCACCCGACAGGCGCTGCATATCCCGAGCAGATTTTCGGTGCACTCGTAACAGAAAAGGTGCGTTCACTCGAAGCCAAGCTCATAAATATTGATGG
>JAGBIH010000108.1 GCA_017935095.1 Ruminococcus sp. | reverse complement strand
CAGTCTATATTACGGGCGCTTATCCCAAGGAGGATTCCGTCAGTCCAATTACTGCTTTCATTATAGCTTAAGTAACAAGTACGTGTAAACCCTTACTGGCTTGCAAGGTTTTACCCGTCAATTATATTGTAACAGGAGGTTTCTCCCAATGAACACAATTAAAAAAATCAGCGCATTACTTCTGACTTCTATTCTCGCCTTTTCTGCTGTTTCCTGCGGAGATGAAGGCGGCGACAATAGTAGCAGTGACAACAGTAAGCCTTATGAGAAGCCAATCAATAATTTTATGACCAGCATCCAGAAAAAGGATCCCGATAAGCTTATTGAAGCTTTTGGAGGTGACCTCAAGTATGAAATTTGCGAAGCACAGTTTGAATATAATGAAGATTACTTTAAGGATCAAGGTTATAACAACGTTAAGGAATCTCTTTACGAAGGATCAGAAGAATATATTGAAGAGATTTATGAGGACACTAACGGCGGTAACTTTAAATATAAAATTGAGGATGCAGACCGTTTGTCAAAATCCGAATTAGAGTCAAAAGCAAAAGAATTTGCCTATGACGAACAGCTGGACGAAATTGACTTTGAATATAAGGTAGAAGATGGCTATCTTGTAGAAGTATCAATAGAATATGACGATGAGAAAGATTATCAAGTTTTTTACGTTCTAAAGGTCAACGGTACATGGTGTATGATGCGCTTCTGAAAAAAGACAGAAGGCTCTTCGAAAAAATATCTGTAAATTAATCAAGAGTGATTAAAAGGAGGATTTCCATAATGAGCATAATAAAGAAAATCAGCGCATTACTCCTGACTTCTATTCTCGCATTTTCTGCTGTTTCCTGCGGAGATGAAGGCGGCAGTAAAAGTAGCAGCGACAACAGCAAGCCTTATGAAAAGCCAATCAACACCCTTATGACCAGCTTCCAGAAGAAAGATCCTGATAAGTTTATCGAAGCTATGGGCGGTGAACTTATTTATGAAATCTTTGAAGCACAGTATAAAGAATCAGAAGAAGACTTTGAGGATATGGAATACGACAGTGGCAAGGAATATCTTGATGAACTAGCTGCAGAAGCCGTTGAAGACCTTTACGATGAAACTGACAACGGTAACTTTAAATATGAAATTGAAAATGCAAAGCATTTATCAGGATCAGAACTTAAAGATGCAGCTGAAGAATTTGCCTATGACTACGAGTTGGACGAAATTGACTTTGAATATAAGGTAGAAGACGGCTATCTTGTATATGTTTCAATGGAATATGACGACGAGAAAGATGAAGATGAATTTTATGTTCTCAAGATCAACGGTACATGGTGTACAACTTTTTCATAAAAATAATATTTCTCTATTTATACAGCATTAAATCAATCAAAAAGTCACAGAATCTTATCTGATTCTGTGACTTTTTTCATACTATAAAGTTTAAGCTTTAAAATATCATACCTGTTACGGCTGAACAAGTAATATTGAAATACGCTCAATCAATGCACGGCGCAGAAGTATATTATCAAAAACGTCGAGAGCATTATTACTATTCATATCGGCATTAAATGCCTGTTCAGCAGTCAGTATTTCAGTTCCTAGGAGATATTTCTGCAGCATTACAATGTCAGCTACATTTATTGTGCCGTCAAGATTGACATCACCCTTGACTCCTGCTGAAAATACATCAGCAATTTTACATATATCAACCGTTTTTTCTGCTCCTCCCTGCGATGTTATCACAACTGAATAAGTACCGCCTGCCATATCCGATGAAGTATTTACAGTAAGTGACGAAGACTGTGCGCCCTCAATGGGAGTACCTTCGAAAAACCACTGATATGACAGATTCTCTCCGGAAGCACGTGCATTAAGCGTAAGCGTCTCTCCCTCAACAGAGTAAATCGTTCTCTTGGCGGAATAAATGTTGAAATTATCAGAAACCACATACTCTCCGGAATTCAGCTCACCTACGTTCTTCCATGAATCAGCCTCGTCCTGAATGAAAACACGCACATTTGAAATTACCGTTCCTGCTTCAAGTCCCATAAGATTTCCAAGAGGAAGCCTGAATTCGAGAGTACTGCCGTTATGCTTCTGCACGCACCCATACGGCTTTCCTTCATTGAAGTAGATAAAGCCGTTACCCTGATAATAAATCCAGTAATTCTTACCTGTTGTTTGGTTATTTACTTTCACGTTGTATACAGGAGCCGAAGCATTCTGATTTATTTCAGCCATGACATAAAGATACTTATCATCATTTGTAATATAAAGACTGTTTCCGTCTTTTTCAGCGTATTTTATTTCCTCCGAGCGTTCCCACTCATTTCCTGCATAGCCGTCAGCTGCGGAAATGTTATTTATGGTATACATCTCACCATCAGATTTTCCAATTTCATTTTCAGCATTTACCTGATAAAAAGTACCGTCAGAAAGCTGAGTGTTATTTTCCGAAGCTGTTACATTAAAGCTTCCCATGTAGTTTGCGCCGAGTGCGGAGCTCCATGTACCGTTATTTGCAAATTTTACTGAACGCACGTGCATTTCTTCCTGAGTATTATTGCCTACGGAAAGCTTGAAATACACATTCCACTTTCCTGTTTCAAGTCCTCCGGGAATTTTCAGCTCAAATTCAGGAGAAGATGTTGTACAGGAATACCACTCCCTTGTATTTACGTCAACCTCTGTTTTTACGTAATTGCCGTCCTTTTCAAGTATAATCTCTGCCTTCTGCGTCATATGAGGATTTGCAAAGCCTGTATTTTCAATGTCCGCATCAAGCGTGAGTATGCCTCCCTGCTGTACCTCTTCACTCAGGTCGGAATCTCTTATTACAAAACGATAGCCTATATGGTCACGTATGAATTTAAATACAGTCTCGCCGTAATATGCACTGTTGTCTACATTTTCAACGTCGTACTGCTCACCAAAGGTATAGTTCTTGTAGAGCTGATAGATGTTAGAGTTTATATAGCTTAGATGAGTATAGTACATTTCGGGAATTGAGTTTTCGGGAAGATATGTTTCATACTGCTGTGCAAATTCGAGATTTCCTGAGAATTCACCGCCATAGTATGAGTTAACTGCCTGTCGGCTTACCCACTGTAGGTCACGTTCACGGTTGTGATATGTACCTAAATCGGAGTCGGAGCCCATATATCCGTCATTATACAGACATACACGGGAAGCATCACTTCCAGGCTCGGAAATATATTCATCAATATCGTCCTCTGCTATCCCCGCCCATGTTGTAAATGTAAGCGGAGTACGGACTGTTACGGGAATTTCCTTCGGTACAACATCAAGAAGTAAGTCAAGAAGCCTTGCCTTGTCCTCAAAGGAACAGTATTTTCCGCCCCAGTGCTCACCCCATGACCCTACAAAGCCGCTTTCCACATAAGCAAGAATGTCCTTATAGTCCTCAAGGAGTCCGTCAGCTCGTATCTGCTCAATATGCTCAATTATTTTATCGTATGAGGACGGCTCGGGATTGAGCTTTCCAACATCATCATAACGGAAGCGTATTGCTACTACACAGCCATTTTTTCGGCAGTTTTCAAGAGTCTGTCTGATATTGTTGAAGAAGGTATCGTCAAGGTCATAGTCCTTGCCCTCTGTATATTTGCCCTCGTCATCAGTTGTGCCGTTTGAGCCGCTTGAAAATCCGCCCAGATCAATGAGAAGAAGCGTAAGGCTTCCGGTAGGATTGAATACAGGGGTGTTTCCGGGTCCACAGCTCATCCAGAGCGGGCTCGTATAGCCTGCGCCGGGATTGTTGATTGTTTCGGTAGATTCGGTATAGTCGATTCCCGAATCGGCAAGTATATTTTCAGCATCCGCAGCTGTCGGAGCAAGATTCAGTGCAGTAACAAAAACTGCAGCTGAAACAAGCACGCTGATTATTCCTGAAGCTTTCATTTTTTCCTCCTTGTAGTTATGTATATAAACTAAAAATTTCCTCTGTTAAGCGTATTGTATCATAACACTATTTTTATGTCAAGAAATTTATTACCAACAATTTAAAACAGAATGAGAAAGAGCGGGATAAAATGGGAAAAAGAGAGGTTATTTCACCTCTCTTTTATTAACAACAGCACTCTATTTTCGGCTATATAACGTCATTTCCCTTTGGCACGCCTGACTGGAATCGAACCAGCGCACATGGCGTCGGAGGCCACTGCTCTATCCGCTGAGCTACAGGCGCAAAAAAGTTACAACTATATTATACCAAAAACTATTGTAATTTGCAAGAGTTTATGATATAATAAATTCAGAAAATTTTCAAGGAGGAAACATTTTGGAGGAATATATTTATTTAGTAATCGCTCAAACCGGAACAAGACCGGCAAGATTCTTCAGATTTTTTACTAAAAAACCATATAATCATGTTTCTCTTTCCGGCGATGTAACACTTTCCGAGATGTACAGCTTCTGTCGAACCTATCGTCGCTTCCCGCTGCCTGCAACCTTTAATAAGGAAATTGTCGGTAAAGGAACTCTTGGTAATTATAGTTTTATTCCATGCGAAATCTATCGGATTACGGTAACGCCCGAACAAAAGAATGCATATCAAAGAATTATAAAGCATTTTGAAAATAACCGTAATGTCTATTCCTATAATCTGCTCGGACTGCTTGCTGTTTATCTTAATATAGAGTGGAACCGCAAAAAAAGCTTCGTTTGTTCACAGTTTGTTGCCTATACAATGGAAAAAATCGGCATTAAGCTTGAAAAGCCTTTCTGTCTCTATAAACCCGATGATTTCCGTAAATTCCCAGGGGCAACACTTATTTATTCAGGTGAGCTTAACAGCTTCTATTATAATATGCACTCAAAGCTTATTACACAGACAAATCAGATATGCCGATAATCTCAATTCATCAGGAGATATAATATAGGCTGCACAATAAAGCTTGCTTTCAGGCGCTATACCTGCCGTACTGAACTCTATTGTGTGTTCAAGAAGCCCTACAGCTGCCTTGTCCTCTCCTATATTGAGGCTCGCAGGAGCTATTTTCTCTTCTGAAAGCCTGTTATATGAATTAGCATATGAATTTAAAAACATCCATGAGCCGACGGTCAGCAGAATGTAAAGAAACATTAATCTGACTGCGGTTCTTTTCTTTTTCCTTAACATAGTTCCTACCTTCTTACTTTTTCATAGAATTCAGCAGCTCGCCAAGCGACCTGCCGAAAAGCTGACCTGCATACTGAGCCTGTTCAAGTGTATTTCCGTGCGAGCCAACCTCAATCAGCAGGCTTCCTGTTGTCAAATCCTGATTATAATGACGGTAATCAAATAATATAGGTCTTGTGAAACCAGGATTATCACTCTCAAGCTTCTGCTGTAAATTACTTGCAAAATGAAAATTCTTCATGTATTCGGGCATTCCGAGCGTTCCGTCGTCACAGCCTGAAATTATCATAATCTGAGCTGCTTCTTTTCCGTTTATTTCTATATAAGGCTGATATGCTATGCCTTCACCTGAAATTGCGTCCCTATGGATATCCAGCGCAACCTTTATTGACGGATATTGCTCCAATACCGGAAGAATTGACTCTCTGCTACGTGCATATGAGCCGTTGTACGAGGGATAATCATGTATTGTCCTTACATGGATTACACCTATGCCCTGCGCTTCGAGCTCAGCCTGTATCGCATCACCTACCATAAGCATATTCTTTGTCTCGTCAGTAGTACGATAATTGAAATTCGCATCATAATTCTCACGTACATATGGCTCAAAGCTTTCTGTAGTATGAGTATGATATAACAGCACCTGAGGCTCACTTGTATCGCTTATGGTGAAATGCGGCAGGTAGTTGCTTTCTTTAATCAATGTTTCATTCGGAACCGTTGTTTTATTATTGACCTGTCCACCTTTTTCAAGGTCGAAAACAGACCCATTGCTGTATTTGCCATAAGTTGTACGTACAATGCTTCCTCCGGCTGTCCATTCATTTTCAGCAGGATATGGTTTTTCTCCGGGATTATCCGAAATCATTTCAAGCGGACTCGGCAAATTCACAACAGAGCTTTTTTCAGCAGTCTCCTCACTTATTCCATATCCTTTCGAGAGAATTATACTTCCGCTGAGTATATCCTCAGGATCAGCAATAAAATTACTGCTGTAAGGCGACTGTCCTTTCTTTTCTGTGGAAACAGACGATGTCGGCTTTTTTTCTACACTTAAATTAGCGGCCTCTGAAAAAATGTTTCCGATTTCTGAAATGCCTTTTGCTCCTGCAGCTGTAACTGCCGGCAAAATCAATAGTACACCTACTCTGATGATTGCTGCAATTTTTCTTCTTTTGCGACGTGTCATATACTCACCTCTTTAGTATAACCCTTCAGTTTATTATATTCACGTCCTATCACAAATATTTCTGAATTTAAGGAATGATAAAATGAATAAAAAGAAAAATCTTATAATCTTTCTTACTCCGATAGTTTTGTTTCCGCTTCTTCTTTATTTTATAGATTTCTACAAATCTGAAATCGATCGTTTTCCTTTTCCGTGCCCATTCAGGCTTCACCTCGGAATTTATTGTGCAGGCTGCGGAGCAACCCGCTCTATTTATGCACTCACAGAGGGACATTTTGCTGAGGCTCTGCACAATAATGCCCCGTTAGTATTACTTATTATATTTCTGTTTCTTGTATGGATTCAGAATTTTCTCGAATTATTGGGCAGAAATATAAAAATAATCCCCAGAAGCAAACAATTCTATATTGTCGCTTCGGGGACTGTTATACTATATTATATTCTTCGGAATTTTATTCCGACAATTGCTCCACTAAGTTAAAACTTACTCATTTTAGGTGAGTGCACCCTGATACGCAAGCTCTACAAGCTCCTCGCCATCACGGTTATAGCTTTCGGTTGTTGTTTTATTTTTATTATCGTCAGACCTGCTTTCATCTGCTTCCATATCCTTCTTATATTCCTCAATGAAAGTAGCGAAGAACTCATCAAAGCCCTCAACTCCCATAGCATCCCAGTATTTATCATATTTTGCGCCACGGTATTTCTCATATCTCTCAGGAATCTTACCGGTTTCCTCATATTCAGCAATAATCTGCTTGTCATGCTGCGCAAAATACATAACATCAGGATAAAATTTCGCCATAATTGCAATATTGAAAGCAAGAAACACTGCACATATTGCTGAAATAACAATCGATATAATTGCCATAGCCTTACCGCCTCTGTGTGTTACAAGAGAAATGATGGCAAGAACAAGAGCTACAGGAATTGCTACAACTCCCAGAACTATTCCGCAGCAGCATACCAGATTGATTATACTTATAACAAGCGCTGCAATTGCAAGTCCTGTCTTATAGGCATTCGGATTTTCTTCCTCCTGAGAATCATACTGATATACATCGTTATAATTATATTCATTGTAATTATATTCGTCCATAATAACTCCTTAAATTATAAATTTGTCTCCCACAGCCAGTTGCGTACTTCAAGCTCCTCAAGGTTGTAGGGAGTTTTTTGATATACACAATAATTCAACCAGTTGGAAAACATAAGATTTGCTGTACAGCGCCATGAGAACAGAGGCACGTTATCAGGGTTGTCCTCAGGGAAATAATTATACGGCATTTGTATATCAATCCCCTTTGCAAGGTCCCGACGGTATTCGTTTGCAATGGTATCTCTGTCATATTCAGAGTGACCAGTTATAAAGTATTGTCTGCCGTTTTTATTTGCAACAATATGAACTCCGGAAATATCAGATGAAGTGAGAATCTCAAGCTGAGGAATTCTCTCGATATCCTCTCTGCGGATTTCAGTATTTCTTGAATGCGGTACTAAAAATATATCATCAAATCCTCTCAGAAGCTGACAATTACTCACCTCCGCCCTGTGCGGAAAGATTCCGAACATTTTTTTCTCAAGTGCATACTTAGGAATTCCGAAATGATAATACAAGCCTGCCTGTGCCGCCCAGCATATATGGAGGGTTGAAAATACGTGGGTTTTCGACCATTCCATAATCTCTGTGATTTCTTCCCAGTAATCAACCTGTTCATATTCAAGCAGCTCGACCGGTGCACCTGTAATAATCATACCGTCATATCTGTTGTCCTTGATTTCATTGAAGGTTTTGTAGAATGACTCAAGGTGAGTGCTTGAGGTATTCCTCGAAACGTGTGACGCCATTTGCAGAAGGTCAATATCAACCTGAAGCGGAGTATTACTGAGCAGTCTCATAATCTGGCTCTCAGTCTCTATCTTCTTCGGCATTATATTAAGTATTACGACCTTTAACGGACGAATATCCTGATGCTCTGCTCTGTCCTTGGACATTACAAATATATTTTCTTCTCCAAGCGTTTTGAATGCCGGAAGCTCTGAAGATATTCTGATTGGCACGCAAATCGCTCCTTTCATTTTTATTTACTGATTATTGTTCTTACAATTCTGACAGCCGTTCATAAAGCTGTCGATATTCTCGGCAATATTGCTGTTTTCGGGGATAAATCTGAGTTTACGCAGATTATCATACCTTTCCTTATCCATGAGCCTGAACTCAGCAGTTTCAATACCCTTGAGACAGCTTTTGAAAATAACCGACCTTACAAGCCCGTCACAAAGCATAAGATCACCACCGTCATCGTAATCATAGACAACGGTTCTGTCATTTTCATAGGCATATGCGATAAAGCCTGTAACTTCGCCTTTATCAAGTGCTTCGGTAATATGCAGCTCAACGCCTTCTGCAAAGCTGATGAGCTCCTCATATCCCTCTGAACTAAATTTTTCCTGTATTTCAAGCATTGTCAGCTCTCCTTGCCGATAGCACTGCGGATAGCTCTCAGCTCCTCGGCAGTAAGCTCACGGTAGCTGCCGGGTTTGAGCATTCCAAGCTTGAGAGGTCCTATGCTGATTCTTCTGAGACGTGCAACCTCAAGTCCGACAGCCTCGCACATCTTACGAATCTGACGATTTCTGCCCTCTTTTATAGTAATCAACAGAACTACTCTGCCCTGCTGTTTTTCCTTTACGACAACATTTGCAGGAAGTGTTTTTTTACCATCAATAACCACACCTTCGGAAAGCGCTACAAGCTGGTCATCATTAATATCGGGGCGTACAGTAACACGGTAAGTTTTTGAAACATGGCGGCTCGGATGCATAATACTGTTTGCAAATTCTCCGTCATTGGTGAAAAGAAGCAGACCCTCGGAATTCCTGTCGAGTCGTCCTATAGGATAAACACGTTCCTCAACATCCTCGAGCAAATCCATAACACAGCGTCTTTCCAGCTCATCTGAAACCGTTGTAACATAGCCTCTCGGCTTATTGAGCATCAGATAGATGAAGTTCTTTTTTCTTGGCACATAAATACGCTCGCCGTCGATTGTAATCAGATCCTTGAAGCCGCATTTGTCGCCCAGCTTAACCGGATGACCATTAAGCTTCACTCTGCCTTGTGATATAAGCATTTCAGCTTTTCTTCTTGAACAATAGCCGCAATCGGCAATCATTTTCTGAATTCTGATTTTTTCCACTTTATCTCCATTTTCTCTCAGGAGAAAAAGCTCCTGAGCTTTGATATAATTTTTTCAAATACATTTGAATCGTCTTTTTCACGGGATTTTTCTGCCTGCTTTACAGGAGCGTCCTCTGTAGCATAAAGAGGTATTCTGCTGACCTCTCTGCCATTGTAGCTGATTTCAAGCTGAGCAAGCTCGTCACCTGCTGAAACAGGCGCATACACAAACGGCGATGAAATAACACGGTATGTAAAATCTTCCGGATTGGCGGAAATCGTTGTAACCGCTGATGAAGCATCTCCGGCAATCACAACTATTTTATCATTTTCAGCCCCTGCAACCTCAAGCTCCAGCCCTTCCGGTATATCCGGCTCCACTTTCTTTACTGTCTCAAAGCCATAATTGTATAAAGCCATATGGTCATTCCAGTCATTGCGGTCATTAAGCGTAACGCAGATAAGCCTTTCGCCGTCTCTCTCGCACGCCGAAACAAGACAGCGTCCCGCCTCATCGGTAAATCCCGTCTTGACTCCGTAAACACCGTCATACATCGAAAGCAGCTTATTTGTATTTTTCAGCCAGCGTGTATATGGCGGATTTCCGAATTCGAGCTTTATGCTCTCACTTGAACATATCTCACGGAAAGTTTCGTTTTTCAGTGCTTCTCTTGCAAGAATAGCCATATCGTATGCCGATGAACCATGCCCCTCACCCTCAAGACCTGAAGGCGTGACAAAATAAGTCCTCGACAACCCAAGCTCCTGCGCACGTTCATTCATAAGCTCAGCAAAAGCCTCGATACTGCCTGAAATCCTGACAGCAGCGGCATTTGCAGCATCGTTTCCCGAAGGAAGCAGCATTCCGCAGCAAAGAGCATATTTCGTAACGATATCACCCTCCTGAAGTCCCATTGAAGAGCCTTCAACCTTTATAGCTTCGCTGTCAACTACGAATTGTTCGTCAAGACCTCCGCTTTCAAGGCACAGAAGCGTACTCATTATTTTTGTTGTACTTGCCATAGGAAGCTTCTGATTACAGTTTTCAGAACAGACAATTTCCCCTGTATCTGCTGAAATCAGCACATATGCTCCGGCAGATACCTCCGGCTTTTCAGCAGACAATACGTTCAATACAGCTATATGCGGAACAACGCTCAGTATAGCTATTGCAGCAGTTATAATCCTTTTCATCCGTATACCTCCACAGAATGGACATGATAATTCTGTTACATGATATGCGGATTCTTTTCACTATATGATTACTTGTTTTTAAGCTCCTCAATAGCCTCATCAACTGAAGTATCAACGGGAGTCTCACCGTTTTTCTTCTTATTTATAAAGCCTGAAACCTTATCAATGATTCCGGGAACCTTTTCAATTGCAGTGCTGATCGGATCGCTTGAAGCCTCCATAGGAACCATTTTTGCTGTTCCGTCAGGAGAGATAACAAGGAAACCCTCAGGCTTGATTGAAACGCCTGCACCTGCACCGCCTCCAAACAGATTCTTCTCATACTTTGACGGAAGATCGGAACCGCCTGAAGCAAATCCATAGGAAACCTTTGAAATCGGAATAATTGTAGTACCATTATCAAGCTTGATCGGCTCGCCAATAATTGCATTAACGTCTGCCATTTCCTTGATTTTTTCCATTGAAATACCTAAAAGCTCGCTTACTGATGTCTTATTGTTATTCATATTATTACCTCATTCCTGCCTTACGGCATATTATTTCTGCACGGCAGCAGATCTCTTTGCTTTTCTTTTTCTGAATTTATCGGGAATAAACACCCTGAAAATATATGTTATCAGGAACCAGAGTCCTGCTATAACCACAGTACCTGCACGGAAGCTGAGCTTGAATGCAGCATCCCAGCGTCCCTTCCTGAGACCAAAGCCGGGCTGTATGTCGATAGTTTCAAGACGTACTGTAAAAATACGGCTCAGCGTGGCAAGTCCGTTATAGACTATACCGCTGAAACGGCCATATTTTATCGCACAATCATATGCGTCCTCATCTGCAATGATAAAATCAATGTAGACGTCGCTGAAACGAAAGCCCTTGAATATTTTTTTAATCGGACCGCCTGCACTCTGTAATAAACCAAGCACAAGCTCAATTTTATCAACAAGAGTTTTTCCTTTGTCCTCTTCATCATCTTCCGATTTATTCTTTCTGGATTTCTTCTTTTTTGACTTCTTTTCAGCTTTATCAGAGGTCTCTGCATCAGCTGCTGCGGAGTCATCTGCAATTTCTTCTTCAGCAGAAGCTTCATCCGCTGCATCGGATATAGTGTTATCAGCCGCAGAATCGTCAGCTTCGGAAGCAGCGTCAGTTGAAACTTTATCTTCAATGTCCGCCTCGGGAGTCTGTTCAATCTCCTTCATTGCTTCTGAAACGTAATAATCCTCGTCCACTACTGACTTTTTCTTTTTGTTTTTCTTATTTTTTATGGGCTTGTTCTTTTTTGGCTTACTCTTTTTCTTACGTTTTTTCAGCCAGCCAAGAATACCTCCGCCCTCTGAATCCATTACATTTATTATCCATAGCTTTACTCTGAATTTTAGTTTTCCTTCAATAATGCTCAGTTCTCCGCCGACAGGGCAGATAAGAACAAGGAAAACTATGCCTAAAACGGCAAGAAGTATAAACAGCAGAATTTTAAGTATTATCATTCCTGCCGCTCCTTTCATTAAATATCATCAATATCATTTTCATCTGTATCTGTAATCAAAGGCTGATTTGGCAGCGGCGGCAGCTCTGCAACAGAGCTGAGTCCGAAGCTTCTCAGGAATACGGATGTTGTCCTGTAAACAATCGGCTTACCGGGAACATCCAGACGTCCCGCCTCCTCAACGAGTCCTTTTTCTACAAGATTATTGATTACTGAAGAGCTGTCAATTCCTCTTACATTCTCAACAAAGCTCTTTGAAACAGGCTGATTATATGCAATTATGGTCAGAACCTCCATTGCAGCATTTGAAAGAGGAGTTGCTCTTTTTGTTTCAAGAGCTGCCCTTATCTGCGGAGCATATTTCTCATGGGTGCACATCTGATAGCTGCTGTCAAGTTTTTTTATGCGTATTCCGCTTCCGCAGTCATCATAACGCTCATTGAGCAGTCTTATCAAGGATGACAGACTGCCTGCATCGACCTGACTCGCCTCAGAAAGTCGGTATATTTCTATAGGCTCTCCGCTCGCAAAGAGTATTGCCTCTATTGCTCCGAGCTTTTCTTTGATTTCCAAGATTTTTTCACTCCGTTCTTTCTTCCTTTAAAGAAAACCGTCATATTATCCTCGCTGATAGAAATACGTCCTGATTTGGTAAGCTCAAGAACTGCGAGAAACGTCGCCACTCTTGCCGAGCGGTCGCTGACTCCCTCATATAGCTTGTCCATGTACACCTCTCCTGTTGTATACAGCTCACGGAGTATATGCACTACCTTTGAGATTACTGAAACTATCCGTCTTTTCACAACAGAATTGATTTTGTTTTCAACGTGAAGCTTTGAAGTCTCTGTTTTCAGATTCTTGACGGAAATTGCGCTGTAGGCAACCGCAAGACGTTCAGGTTCGTGAACAAGGGTATACGTCATATCAGCCTTTATTTTAACAGGCTTACGAACAAATATGTCACCGCCAACGAATCGGGCTGCAAGCTTTTCAGCAGCCTTCTTACACAATGAATACTCTATAAGAGCACCCTCCAGCTCTTTTTTGAGCTGTTCTGCTTCCTCAGGCTGTGGAAGAAGCGAGGCTGTCTTTATATATATGAGTCTCGCCGCCATTTCAAGAAATTCTCCGGCAAGCTCAAGGTTCTGCTCATTAGCCTGATCAATATACAGTAAATACTGCTCAAGCAGCTTTGAAATTTCAATATCGCATATATTCAGCTTATGCTTTGATATGAGACTAAGCAGCAGATCAAGCGGTCCCTCATAGACCTCAAGCCTGAATGAAAGCGTATTCATGCTCAGATTCCCCATTTCTTTCTCGGAATCCATTCAACTGCCTTCCATACAAGGTCTCCGCAGAAATCCTGTGCATAATAAAGAGGATTATACTGTGCAGGAATAACATTCAGCAATATCAGTACTGCAAAGAAGCCCATCTGTATTTCACGCTGATGAGTATAAAACCAGCGGTCAAGCTTTGGTCCGGTGAAAAATCTCAATACATTGAAACCATCCAGCGGTGGAATAGGTATCATATTGAAGATTGCAAGTCCTATATTTACCTGCACAAGAAACTCAAGCAGAATGAGAGTACAGAACATAGGTGTTATTTCTGAGCTTTTCAATACATCCATACCTGCATCTGTGCAAAGAATCAATGAGTGTATTAGAGCAGCAGCAAGTGCGGCAATAATATTGGATACGGGACCTGCAAGTGCTGTAAGCGCAAATCCGGCACGATACTTTTTCATCCTTACAGGATTAACCTGTACAGGCTTTGCCCAGCCGAAGCCTGTAAATATAATAAGAAATGAGCCAAGAAAATCAAGATGAGCAAAGGGATTGAGTGTAATTCTTCCCTGACGCTCCGCAGTATCATCCCCGAGCCACTTTGCAACCAAAGCATGAGCTGCCTCGTGAAGCGGAAGAACAAGAAGCAATGTTACAACACGTGAAAAATACTTCAAAAAAACATAAATATCCATATTAATCCTTTCAAATAAAACCTCATACAGTTATTCTATATTATTATACTACATCCTCTCAGAATTTTCAAGTAATAATTGAAAATTTTCACCTTCTGTACTCAAAAATAGTCTCTGAAAAAATTTTTTTTATTTTTTTTCAGAAAACACTTGCTTTTTTTTTTTATTTGTGGTAAAATAATCATGTTGTATTTTTATAAGAAATTAAGGAGGTGCAACCTAATGGCAAAATGTGAAATCTGCGGAAAGGGTGTAACTTTTGGAATTAAAGTTTCTCACTCACACAGACGTACTAACAGAACATGGAAGCCTAATGTAAAGCGTGTTAAGGCTATCGTCAAGGGTACTCCTTGTCATATCTACGCTTGCTCAAGATGCCTGCGTTCCGGCAAGGTTGAGAGAGCTTAATCAATTCTACATGAAAATATCGAGCACCTCATATATTGAAGTGCTCTTTATTTTTAGGATTTACTTTTATTGTAAAGGGTGATTAAATTGTTGTTGAAAATAAAATCCTTGCTTCTTTCCGGATTACTCTGTCTGTCTTTCCCAGCCCTTTCAGGCTGTGTACATATTGAAATACATACGGACAGTGAATCTGAAAGTACTACAGCTTCTTCATCAGAAGAAACAAAGTCTTCAAAAACTACCTCAGCTAAGGTTAAAGATAAAATTACTGCTGACGCTGATGATGAGGACAGAGAGCTTCCGACATATTCAGCTATTGAAATCTACAAGGAAAACGGTGCTTTTCCTGACGGTAATTATGCTATCGGCACAGAAATGCCTGAGGGAATTTACCTTTTTAAAGCCGACCAAACAGGTCACGGTGTTCAGGGTGTATACGCCGACCCTGATTGTTCAACTCAGATTTCTGCTGCTTACGTCCATTTCGACGGCTCACGAATTGTTGAAATCAAAGGAAACGGTTACGTTCATTACTCATGGTGCACAGCATATGACCTGTCAAAGCATCCTGAAATAATCAACGACCCTCGTGAAGGTTCGGGAATGTTTGTTGTCGGCAGAGATATCGAACCCGGAACCTATAATCTGATACCGGATGAGGGTGAGTACGGTGACTATGCTGAATGGACAATCTATTCAAGCATCAACGCTATTGCCCCTATAATTGTTTCATCAGGACGCTCTATGTCTGAAGATGATACGACAATTACACTTAAGGAAGGCGAGTACCTCGAAACAAAGTTCTGCCGTGTAGAATAATAAATCAAAACATCAGAGCCATACTATTTAATATAATATATAAAAACCTGTCCATATGTAAATACGGACAGGTTTTCTTCATGCAATACCGTACAAAGCCGCAACGGACTTTGTACGGTGTTGCTTTTATTTTGCATATCCTGAAAGAGGAATATTGAGTCCCTTTATTGCGTTGGCTACTAATTTGGCAACCGCATTTGCTCCGGTCTCAGAAAAATGTGTCATATCGGTTGAACCTGAAACTGCTCCGGCAAGATGATACTTATATGCCGCATCATAACCGATGGAATTATAATGATTCACCATCAGCGTATTCAGGTCAATACATGGAATGTTATACTTCTTCGCCATGTCCTTGCAGGCCTGGCAGTAATTGTTATAACTGTTTACGAATCTTCCGCCTGAGTATGCCTTAAGTCCGATAACAGTTGTCACAAGAATCGGCGTAGCACCTTTATCAAGTGCTCCCTCTATATATTTCTCCATGTACCACTCATATGAACCCTCTGTCGGATTATCAACCTTTCCGCATACGGGAGCATATCTTTCTGCATTGCCTGACGCTGAGTCATTGATTGCAAACTGGACAAGCAGATAGTCCCCTTCCTTAATAGTATTAAGAATAGTATCAAGTCTGCCGTTATCGTAAAAGCTCTTGGAGCTTCTTCCTGCTATCGCATGATTCTGAACACTCACATTGCTGTTGAAATAATCAGCGAGATAATATCCCCATCCCTGCTGTGGTGCATAGCTTGCACGGTAGCTCTGGACGGTTGAATCTCCGGCAATGTATATAACAGGATTCTCACTCGGCAACGGCTGCGGTGTTTCCTGCGGTATATAGGTTTCCGCAATCGGTTCATCCGTTTTTTCAATTGTCAGATAATCAAAGTTAGGGCCCCCGTTGGCCGTTGCTGAAATAAGCTTGATTATGTTCTTACCCTGATTCAGCGGAAGCACTATTCCTCTGTCCTGCCACTCTGTCCAGCCGCCTGTGCCTGTAAATGGCTGCATCCAGTAATCCTGTGTATTGCTATTCACTATAATCTGCATTTTTCTGTCAGCATCAGTGCCGTTTGCAACCCTGAAGGTCACAAGATAGTTGCCATTCTGCGGTGCATCAACAGTCCATGTAATATTGCTGGCTTCAGAATTATCAAGATTTACGTAGCCATCTTCTTTGGTATAGCCTGCATTTACAGTCTCTGTCATACCATTTTCAAATGTCTGGTCAACCGCAAAATAATATCCGTCGTATTTATTAACAGGCGCTGTTGTGGTGGTAGTTGTGGTTGTCTGGACACTTCCTGGCTCAGGAAGCGTTATAAGTCCGAGACAGTGCATCTGGATATACTGTGCATCCTTTGCTGTGATACCATCATTGTCTCCCGCAACGTCAGCGTTGATTCTGCCCTGTGAAGTAAGCGAATATTTGTCGGGATTTGTAATTGACTGCATGATAAAAACTGCATCAGACATATTTACTTTATCATCTACATTGGCATCTCCGGGAAATACATTTACCGTCGGAGCAGGAATAGTAGTTGTGGTCACTGTTGTAGTTACCTGAGCTGTAGTCGTTACGGTGGCTGTAACTGTGCTTGGGTCTACCTTTTCAGCAATCCACTTCTGACAGTTGTGGCCGTTATTTTCCCACTGCTGCACGTTTGCACCCGGTGATACTTCAGCGTTTACAACTTCAACACATGAAGCTCCGCCAGTAACCTTAGTAAGAATATTCAATGAGCCGTCATTGTTCTGTACAAAACCGAACTGCTGTGCATCACCGCCATTGAATGTATAAAGCTCCATATTTGTGCCGTTTTCAGTTTTCTTTGCTGTTACGTCAAGGACAAAGGTGTCGCCGTTTCCAAGGTGTGAATACAGATAGTAATAACCATTGCCTGCGGATACCGTTTTCCATGTGTTATGTGCAGCGCTTCCGTCTGCACCCCACTGCTGTACATTTGCTCCTGCCTGCGCAGCTCCTTCTGCAACCTCCAGATAAAGTCCGCTGTTCACATTTTTGAACATATAGCTTGCACCCTCTTCAAGCACCGGTGTGTTCTGAGGAGGCGCAGAGCTGTTCCAGTCAACCTGTTCTGCAAAAAGCTCGGCAAGCTTTATTGCTCCCTGTCTGTTCGGGTGAAGGTCATCTCCCGACATATAGTAGCTTTCCATTCCGTCATAGCCAAGAGAAAGTCCGAAATTCTGCCATGGTGTAAAGAGATCAACAACCTGTACATTCTGCTCCTTGCCTATTGTATCGAGCTGACCGCCGAACCAGCGTCCGGGAAGCAGCTTATCTCTGTTAAGGTCACTGCGGCGTCCCTGCTGCTTGACGAGAATTACCTGCATCCCCTTAGCCTTGGCACGCTTGACCATATCGGTTACAGTATTGTAATATTCTGTTTCATCTGAATAATTGGTATCATTGATACCAATTGAAATGATGTAGAAATCTCCCGGCTTGCCGTAGTACTCTATCGGTGCAAACTGCCCTGCGTCCACAAAGCCTTTTGCGTACTGACCGCTTGCTGCCATGTTTCGTACTTCATACTTATCCGTATCAACAAATTTGTTGAGCATCTGTCCCCAACCGCCTTGCGCACTTGTGTCAAGAGGGTAATAATTGCAGACGGTCGAGTCTCCGCAAAGCCATATTGTAGGCTTCATAGTCGGGTCCTGCGAAATCTGTGTGATTTCAAGCGAGCTCATTGTAAATGCATACCCTGCCTTGCCTTCAGTCGCCATGATATTCAGCTGACCGTCTGTAACAGGAATCTGGAACGTATCATATGCGTTATTTCCCGTCATATTGATAAGCTGCAGCATTCCTTCTGCCCTTACGCTCGTTCTTGTTGTGTTTCCGAGATGAACCGACACCTGATACAGTCCTTTCGGCAGGTCAACATTAAATGTATTGCCTGTGTCGGTACTCTTGAACTGAACTGCATCACTAAGTTCATTTCTGCCTGATGCGGCAACATTCGCCATACTTCCGGTCTTGGCAAAGCCATAACCCTTTCCGGCATTATAGCCGTCGGCTGCGGATACGCCCGTAAATCCGCTTGCAACCCCACCGTTTCCGAAATCAAATTTCCAGTTAGCGGCAGCGGCTTCAGTCCTTATGCCTTTCAGCGAGTCAGTAACGCCTATTCCTGTAAACGCTGTCAGGGACAAGGAGAGAGAGATGAGTCCACTGATTATTTTTTTCAGCTTCATTTGATATCCTCCATTTCTTGATATATTGCGTACTTCTTAGCAATTTAATTATATCACCGTATAGATATAAAGTCAATATTTCTTTTACGTCTGTGTTATTTATTTCGCTGTTAAAAACATTTTCAAAGCAGTTTTCTTATCTCTATGAACTTATTCAAGCATTACAGCATAGTTTTTATTTTATCCTTATATACAAAAAGGAAAAATAATAGTGATTTTTATTTTATAAAAGCATGCTATAATAATGTATAATTGAAATACAATCTGCAAAGGAGATGATTATATGGATTCGGGAAAGCTTCACGCCGGTCATCGTGAACGAATGAGAAAACGCTTCCTCTCTACCGGAATAACCGGCTTCAGCGACCATGAGCTGCTTGAGCTTATGCTTTTCTACGTCCTGCCGAGAGTCAATACAAATCAGATTTCACACAGCCTTATCAAGCATTTTGATAATCTTGATTCCGTCCTTCAGGCAAATGCCGACGAGCTTTCTGATATAAACGGAATCGGCAGCTCAGCAGCACTTTTCCTCAATTTTATGTCATATATGAGCCGAAGATATCTGATTTCATCTCACAGTAATATGCACTTCTCATCTTCTGATGATATCAAGAATTATTTTATTGATTACTTCAATAATTCCGACTCTGAGCTTTGCGTTATTCTTAATCTGAATATGCAGCTTGAACTTGTCAGTGCCGTGAGTTTTCCTGTTGAAAGTATTCTCAGCGGTAAAATAACTCCGAGAAATATTGCCGAAATTATTCTGAAATATAATTCATATTGTATTGTAATTGGCATTAATCATCCCGATAAGCTGCCTGTCCCGACGGAAAATGATTATCGTCTTACAAAAATTATTGCTGAAATACTTACACCGCTCGGTACTGAAATATTTGATTCTGTTATCTGTGGAAGCGGCAAGGCATTCTCTATGCGTAAAAATGGCGCTTTCAGCTTCGGACAAAAGGAAATACTATGAATAATAAAGAAAATAAGCCGCTTAAAAAGCAGCTTCGTGAAAAATTTATATCTGAAACACCTGAAGCCCTCACAGAACTTGAACTTATTCAGCTTCTGCTTACATACTCTGAGGGCAGTAATTTCGCTGAGCTTTCTCAGCAGCTGCTTGACGCTTTCGGAGGTCTCAATGCTATTATTGATGCAGACCCGGATTTTCTTATGAACAGCTTCAATTTAAGTGAGCGTACCGTTGTACTGATGAAAATAATACCTCAGCTCAGCCGTCTGCGCTCTATGAGCATAAGTAAAATACGCTGTATCAACTCTGCTGAAAAAGCCCGAAAGTATTTTGAAAACTATTTCATAGGTGCACTGAATGAGCAGCTTGTAGTCGCCTCAGTAAATTCATCATTTCGTATTACCGATTCACGTATAATCTCAACAGGCTCAGGAATTCAGCTGAATACCTCATGTCGTGAAATTGTCGATTTTGCACTGAGAAGCAATGCACAATTCCTGTTTGTCGCTCATAATCATCCTCAGGGAAGCCCTCTGCCTTCCGCTGCCGATATAAATACTACCGAAAAGCTGATAAGCATTCTGGATACGCTTGGTACTCCTCTCATTGACCATATAATAACAGGAAAGGACTCCTCGATATCAATGAGAGAGGTTTATTACAAATCGCTTTTCTCAGCTGACTCACACGGTTATAAGTTTTCCAGAAAATAACACTACCTGCTTATCGCTATTGCCTGCATATCAAGCTCAACGTATCTCAGGGACACAAGTGACTTTTCATATGCTGTATTTTTATTATTCAGCGGATCATTAAAATAATAGTTCAAATCATCATATCCCACAAGCACCAGACAATGCTCGTTGGATGTCCATGTATAATATTCACCTGTTTCCTCGATAAGCCAGCTGTTATTTTCTGTGCGGAATGTAGGCTTCATATCAATACTCGCCCATATCAGTACAGGTACTCCATAATCAATGTAGCTTCTGCATATTTCTTCAAGAGGTGTACCTCTGAGATTATGTACTTTGTATTCCTCAGAAGGCAGGTATTTTAAAAGAGCTTTCTGAATCACTCCGCTATGGCACCCATATCCGTTGCTGTCATACGGATTTCCTATGAAATATTCGTCCGGATCATATCCGCATAGCATACCTGCATCATTTGTGTACAGGTCATGTAATTCCACATAATTCATAATAAGCTCATTTATACTGATATCTAATCCATAGTACGCAAGAAGCATGGATGTACTTACAAGCTCACAGCCTGTAGGATAGTTATCCTGTGAAATAAACGGAACATCAAGCATAATGTTTCTCCCCTCCATAAAAGAATTCTCGTCATATTGATATGTTGTCTGCGTTGTTTGTATATAATCGTCTGTAAATCCTGTTGTATACCTGTCAGAATCAACGATATACGTCTACACTTTATTTGTTTTATGACTATCAACAGTCCCGCATGAACACAAGGCTGCTGAAAAAAGAAATATTGCCACTGCCTTTTTCATATTATTCTCCTTGACTTTAATTGCCCTGTCAATAGAAACGCTTCACTATGTTCATTCGACAGCACATATAATATAGTGACTTTAAAGCAGAAAAAAGACGATGGTTTTTAATATTTTTATTATTTAATTATAAAAAGACATAAAAACAGGATTCTCTGCTATGAATGCAAAGAATCCTGTTTTTCGGAAATAATTTATTTATCAAGCATTGATGCTGCTTTTATCTGCAAACGTAATTTATCTGTTATAAGCGCTATAAATTCAGAATTTGTAGGTCTGCCCCGATAGCTGTCGGCTGTATATCCGAAAAATGAATTCAGTGTTTCTGTACGGCCTCTGTCCCATGTGATTTCTATTGCGTGACGTATTGCCCTTTCAACTCTTGATGATGTTGTATCATACTGCTTTGCTACACATGGATAAAGCTGTTTGGTTACGCTTTCCATGAGTCTGCGGTTCTCAACAGCATTAAGTATTGCCGCTCTTAGATAATGATATCCCTTGATGTGGGCAGGTACACCAAGCTTGTGAATAATGTCTGTTGCCAGAATTTCCAGATCCATACAATCAGGTTTCACAGTTCTTCTTGCTACTGACTTGATAACAGAGCAGAGATTTTCCACCTCGTATGGACGTACCAGAAAATATGAAGCTCCGTTATCCATAACCTGACGCTCTATAAAACTATTCCTTACATCAGAAATAATTATAAAAGCAGGCTTCTTATCAAGCAGCTTTTCTGTTTTTTTCATAACTGCAAGTGCATCAAGTTCAGGAAGCGTCAGATCCACTACCACCACATCGGGATTATCCTTTACTATCGCATTCAGCACAACCTTTCCGTTTTTACGGCGTGTATAAGCAAAAATCCCCATTTCTCTCAGCTTTGAAGCAATCCTCACTCCATTTCCTGCTGTGTCGTCTCCGATTAATACTCTTATTTGTTCTGTCACTTTTGTTTCTCCTTTACATTTTCTTTGTTTTATTGAGTTTTCTGCTATCATTATTCTACACCCGATTTTGCTTAATTTCAATAAAAACTTATAGTTACATGTGTCGAAAAAGCAGATTCCACGTTTTTTCTTACAATTTGTACACATTTCCCCACTATATTCCTTTTATTTGTTTACTTATTGCATATTTATTTCAAATTCTGTCACATTTACGCAATCGTTGAACATCAATTTCTCTACATATTTTGTTATTATTTTTGAAACTTTTAGTTATATAATAAATTTTTCTTATACCCTCTTGACTTTACTTCAATAACAGTGTATAATATTTAAGTACTTGCGAGTGTGCTGGAATAGGCAGACAGGCACGTTTGAGGGGCGTGTGTCGACAGACGTATGGGTTCAAGTCCCATTACTCGCACCAGGTACGGAAAGATGGCTGAGCTGGTCTAAGGCGCACGACTGGAACTCGTGTATACGTTAATAGCGTATCGAGGGTTCGAATCCCTCTCTTTCCGCCAACAACTCCCGAAACTTTAAAGGTTTCGGGAGTTTCTTTTTACAAACAATCCGACCTCAGAAAGGAAATATAATGTATTTTTATGAATTGAATCTTTCACAGGAGCTTCTTCGTGCTGTTGATGAGCTCGGCTTTACAGAAATGACCGAAATTCAACAGCAGAGTATTCCCCTTTTGCTCGAAGGCAGAGATGTTGTCGGGCGCTCCAATACAGGAACAGGTAAAACCGCTGCTTTCGGCATTCCGGCTGTAGAGAGTATTACCGATGCTGACCGCCGTACTGTAGCTGTACTGATACTGTGCCCTACACGTGAGCTTGCTATGCAGGCTGCTGAAGAAATCAGAAAATTCGCCAAATTCAAGCAAGGCGTAAAAACCTGTGCTGTATACGGCGGAGCAAGCATGGAAAAACAAATCCATGAGCTTAAAAGAGGCGCCAATATTGTAATAGGCACCCCCGGACGTGTAATGGACCACATCCGCAGACGCACACTTAAGCTTGATAACCTCAGATGCGTAATCCTTGATGAGGCTGATGAAATGCTGAATATGGGCTTCCGTGAGGATATTGAATCAATCCTCTCAGATGTTCCTAATGACAGACAGACTGTTCTCTTTTCAGCTACAATGCCTCCGGAGATTCTTGCTATAACCGAAAAATATCAGAGCAATCCTGTTCATATAAAAATCAAATCTGCTCAGAGAACCGTTGAGCTTATCGACCAGTATTACTTTGAGGTT
>JAGBIH010000107.1 GCA_017935095.1 Ruminococcus sp. | reverse complement strand
TTCCTGTAGGACGTGAAACTCTCGGAAGAATTTTCAATGTGCTCGGAGATACAGTGGATAACCAGCCTGCGCCTGAAACAGAGGAGAGCTGGAATATTCACCGCTCTGCTCCTGAATACGACGAGCTTTCAACCTCTACTGAAATTCTTGAAACAGGCATTAAGGTAATCGATCTTATCTGTCCTTACTCAAAGGGCGGTAAAATCGGTCTGTTCGGCGGTGCGGGAGTTGGAAAAACCGTGCTTATCATGGAGCTTATCAATAATATCGCAAAGCAGCACGGCGGTCTTTCAGTATTTACCGGTGTAGGCGAGCGTACACGTGAGGGTAATGATCTTTATAATGAAATGAAGGAGTCAGGCGTTCTCAGTAATACTACTCTTGTATACGGACAGATGAACGAGCCTCCGGGAGCAAGAATGAGAGTTGCTCTTTCGGGACTTACTATGGCTGAGTATTTCCGTGATAAAGAGGGTCAGGATGTGCTTCTCTTTATTGATAATATTTTCCGATTCACACAGGCAGGCTCAGAGGTTTCAGCGCTTCTCGGACGTATGCCGTCGGCGGTAGGCTATCAGCCGACTCTTGCAAACGAAATGGGCGCTTTGCAGGAACGTATCACCTCTACAAAAAAAGGCTCTATTACATCAATCCAGGCTGTTTATGTGCCTGCGGATGACCTTACTGACCCGGCACCTGCAACAACTTTTGCTCACCTTGATGCAACAACGGTTCTTTCAAGAAATATCGCTTCACAGGGTATATATCCCGCAGTTGACCCGCTTGAGTCAACAAGCCGTATTCTCTCAGCCGATATTCTTGGCGATGAGCATTATTATGTTGCCCGTGAGGTTCAGCGAATTCTCCAGCGTTATCAGGAGCTTATGGATATCATTGCAATCATGGGTATGGACGAGCTTTCCGATGAGGACAAGCTTCTTGTACAGCGTGCAAGAAAAATTCAGCGTTTTCTTTCTCAGCCATTCTTTGTTTCTGAGAAGTTTACAGGAATTGAGGGTACTTATGTACCGCTTTCTGAAACAATCAGAGGCTTCAAGGAAATAATCGAGGGCAAGCATGATGAGCTTCCTGAGTCAGCATTCCTCTTTGTGGGAACAATTGACGAGGCTGTCGAAAAAGCGAAGAAGGTATCATTATGAGTACATTCAATCTGACAATCTCCTCTCCTGACGGAAATATTTTTGAAGGTGAGGCAGTGAAGATATCGGTTCGTGGCATAGAGGGTGACCTCGCAGTAATGGCAGGACATATACCTTTTATTACTGCTGTCAAGGAATGTGAGTGCAGGATTGAACTGCCAGACGGTACTGAAAAGAATGGTCACACAGCCGGAGGACTGCTTAATGTATCAGATAATAATGTAATATTGCTTTCTGATACTTTCAGCTGGTAAGGAAGACATTTTGTATAACTTTATTGTATATAAACAGACTGTTGAGCACTGTTTGCCCGACAGTCTGTTTTGTTATTTTTATAATAAGTAAAATATAGATACAAAGTTACAAAACAGACGTAAAGCTGAAATATTATGTTTTTATATAAAATGGTGAATATTTACAAATTGTAAATATGATATGGCAAAATATACAAAAAATACTGTGACTCGGTATATAAAATGTAGAATCTGCAATTCTTGACCTATTACTGCTTGACATTGGTGATGACTAAATGTATAATAATATTAACAACAAAACTGCTGTTGTATATGAAATGAGATGGTGAAAAATAATGACAGAAAAAGAATTGCGAAAATTAAAGCGGTCAGAATTGCTGGAGATTATGTATTATTTGCAGAAGGAGATTGAAACACTTCAGACTGAAAATGAATCTCTCAGACAACAGCTTGAAAATGCAGAAGGCGGAATTTCATCCGAAAATCTTGAGAAAATAATTAATGCTGTTAAGACTGCAGCAGAGGAGTGCTTCAGAGGACAATCTGAAAACAAATCTGTCGGAGATGTTAAGAGCGATAATGAGTCTGAAAGGATTGAATCGGATGAACCCCGGAGGGCAGGTAAACGAGAGGATGGATAAGGATATAAAAAAAGATATTCCGAGCGCAGAATTACTACTCTCAGAAATGAAGCGGGTAAGATATAAACGGAATTTCCGTAAAACCATTATCGGAACATTAAGCTCGCTTGTTGTTGTTGCTGCGGTAGCAGTACTTATTTCAATGCTGTTTCTGCCGGTGCTGAGAGTTACAGGTACAAGTATGACGCCTACGTTATATAATGATGAGCTTGTAATTTGCAGTAAACGAAGCGACTATAAACGTGGTGACATGATTGCTTTCTATTTTAATAACAAGATACTTCTTAAACGAGTGATCGGACTCCCAGGCGATTGGATCGAGGTTATGGAAGATGGTACAGTCTTTGTAAACGGCGAAGAACTGTACGAACCATATATCGATGAGAAAGCTTACGGAAAGTGCGATATAGAGTTTCCGTATCAGGTTCCGGAAAGCAGAATTTTTGTAATGGGCGACCATCGTTCTACATCGGTAGACAGCCGAACAGCTATGGTAGGTTGTATAGCAGAAGAGTATATAATCGGAAGATTGATATTCAGATTGTGGCCGTGGGAAAAGATTGGAACGCTTTAAGCAGCTTGTCTTTAATATTTGAAAAGAGGTGATATCCGTGAAAGAGCTGCAAAATATAGTATATAAACATTTTGATAGTCT
>JAGBIH010000106.1 GCA_017935095.1 Ruminococcus sp. | reverse complement strand
GGGGAGTCTGTGCGATTCATTCAGTCTGGAATTTCACTCAGGGAAATATATACGGAATCAGCGTAAGCGGTTCGGGCGATGCTGAGTCGGTTTTCCGTGTTGCCTCGAAGTCATCGGCAGATATTCTTACCGGAGGGGAATTCGGTATAGAGGGAAGCATTTTCACTACGCTGGTGCTGGCTGTGGGGATTGTTATCGTACTGGTGAAGATAAAGAAAAATTCCGCTGTTTCTCAGAGTGGCGGAGAGGAATGAACAAAGGAGCATCTATAAGATGCTCCTTTCATTTCCTATATACATATTAAGAATTCATAAATTTGTCTATGAGGTTTGTAACGCAGGTGAAGATATTCATGTTAAAAATAATCAGGAATATGAGATTTGCAACCTGAATCCAGAATATTAATGAAATAAGGAGTGAGTTTGAGGCAACAGACAGACCACGTCTGCTCTGTGCCGGAGTAGTTGATGGCAGCCTGTTATGTGTGCAGAAAGAAATCAGCAAAAGCATTCCGACTGCGGCAGCGACCTGAATAATGAGAGTGACAATAATCATTGTACTTCCTTCCGGCTCAAGCAGTCCGATAACCATAACAAGAGTATTTACAAACATATGCACTATTATAGAAGGAATTATCGAGCAATGCCTGAGTGTTATATGCGCAAGGAGGATTCCGAGAGAGAAGGCCAGCAGAAACTGAGGAATATTTCCATGTGCGAGTCCGAAGAAAACAGCTGTAGCAAAGACGCCGAAGCGCTGATTTGCCCTTGAGAAAATTTTCAGAAGCATTCCACGGAAGAACAGCTCCTCGGTTATCGGGGCTACAATGCAGTTATATATTGCCATAATAGCGATACCTGTTCCTGTAACTGCCATACCCTCGGTGTCCATGACGTCGGTGGAATATCCGTACTTTTCAAAGATATCGTTAATTCCCACAGAGATAAATCCTGATATTACCCAAATAAAAAGTGCAGAGAGACAATATTGAACCGCAGTGCCGAAGCTGAAATTTCGGGTTCGGGTGAGTGACGACAGACTGGTTTTTGAAAGCTTCAGTCCGATTAATGCACAACCGACATTTGTAATCAGATATACAATCATGGTGATAGCTGCAAGAATCGAGGAGCTTTTCATGTAGGTATATATTGCGTCAGCGTCAGCGTCGGGATTTCTTCCTGAAAGCAGGAGGGAAATCAGGGCTGCAATACCCGTAGCAATCAATTGTGAAGCTAAAAAATGTATAACTATGCTCCATCCGCCGATTTTATAGAAGCGTTTTAATCTTCTGCGTTCCTCGTAACCGGGTTCAAGAGGGATTCTGCAGCCGGGAGCTTCAAGCTGAGGGAAAATTTTTGTATAGTCGTCATTATATTCGTGATACTCAGTCGGGTTGCCGAAAGGGTCTTGTTTATCGGGGATTGCTGACTGGATGTGTTCTTTTTCGTTTTGTTCGAGCTTTTTAGTCAGCCGTATTATTTCATGATTCAGAGCGGCAACTTCTGTTCTGTGCTGTTCCTGACTGATATATTCATCCATGTTTTTTCTCCTTTCTTTATACAATACCGTACAAAGCCCGTCCTGCGGCTCTGTGCGGTATTGCCTTTAATAAATACAATATCTGAAAAATATTGTACCATAATTCTGAATGAAAGTAAATAGAATTTAAAGAAAAAGGATGCCGGACGGCATCCTTCATATTAAATATTCTTCAATTACATCAATCTCGCCATATGTCCGCAGAAGGGTGTAGCCTGTATTTTCAAGCACAGCATTAACAAAAATGTCACGCTCAACACGGTCCTGACGGGCATGAGTTGAATCGTCGAGCTCTATCAATGCGATTATATTTGTGTCATCATCGGCGAGGGCGAAATCTATATGCTTAGATTTTATCTTATTAAAGCACTCCATCCATAATGGATTTTCACTTTTCGGCTTAGGTTCAATGAGGTCTGCAAGTCTTACCTTTGTATAAATACTGAGTCCGAGTTCATCTGCTAAAGGCTTGATTTTTTTATAGAATTCGTATTCTCTGCCGGTAAGTATCGGCTTAGGGTTATAAAGCTTTGTAATATCCGGCTTTTTTAGCTTTCGCACCAGCCATATAACAAATGCAGTTATTGCAGCTGCCAGAAGAAAAATCAGTATATCGTTTGCGTTCAAGCCTTTTTCCTTTCTTTCGGGGTTGATGCATATTGTCAGAACGTTGGCGCACATAGCCTGCCTTGCGGCTTTTTACGATATTGCCTTAAATTACCGTAAAAAGTTTCAAAAAACTCTTTTAATTTGTCTGAAAAAATGTTATAATATAAAGAAGGGACTTTATGCTTCGTTATCGCTTCTGTATTTTGCACGGGTGCGTGAAATGCTTTCTTCACTCCGCTTGATAAGATTCAGCAGTGATGATGAATACTGTGCAAAGTCCTTTTGCAGAGTTGATGTGGTTACATAAAGAGTATCAAAATTATCAACGCAGTCATTGCCGTCAAGAGCAATTCCGCTTGATGCAGCCTTGATATTTGCCTCGCTCATTGAAACAATTGCGTTGGCGCTGTCGTTGGCGATAACCTTAGGAATACGGAAAAGCTTCTGGTCGTTATGGGGATTTGCGTTATATACAATACGGAAAAGCTTATAAACCGACAGCATCAGATAGGAAGATACCTCTTTTATAAGAGTTATACTGTTTGCCTTCTGAGCAAGACTGAAAAGAAGGCTTATGGAATTGTTTATGATTCTGCGGTTGAAGTTGATAATCTCGGGAGACGGCATTTTCAGATTATTGTTTCCGTCATCATCGGGAATATCCTCGATTGAAATAGTTTTGCCCTCCGGTTCGGGAGTTCTTCCGAGAAGATAGTCACATGATACATTATAATAGTCGGCAATCTTGACGAGGAAATTCAGTCCACACTCACGTATTCCCTTTTCATAGTGGGAAAGCAGTGCCTGAGAAATGCCGAGGTCGGTAGCTGCCTGTTTCTGACTGATATGTCTTTCTTTTCTCTGCAGAGTAATAATTCTTGCGAAATCGGGATTCATTGATACTCCTCCTGTAAATCAAAAAAATAATAATAGATACAATATTATTATAATACAAATTGTATAATATGTAAATACGATAAAACATGAAAGAATCGTTGCTTTTTCGACTGATTTTTGTAACATTTACTAAAGGTTAAAAAAACAACCGCTTTTTTTGTGCATATTGCTTACGGAATAATATCTGATTTCGTATGGCAGAAAGGATTTTATAATGAAAGGTTACCGTATAAGTATAATCCGTCATGGACTGACTGAGGCTAATGAAAAGGGAATATACATAGGAAGCACAGATTTGTCGCTCTCGCAGAAGGGTGCAGGCGAGCTTTGTGCAAAAATGGACGAATTTGATTATCCTTCGGTACACAGAGTATATTCCTCTCCGTTGAAAAGATGTACCGAAACAGCGGAAATCCTGTTCCCATATACGGAAATGTGTATTGTCGAGGATTTAAAGGAGCTTGATCTTGGAGCTTTTGAAAATAAAAGCGTGGACGAGCTTATAAACCGTGACGATTACAAGGAATGGCTGAAGGGCGGTAAGGATACCCGTCCTCCCGGAGGCGAAAGCCTTGAGGAAATGACAGCCCGCATTTATAAGGCGCTTCACGAGATTATCACTGATATGATGAATGACGGTCTTACTCACTGTGCTGTTATTACTCACGGCGGGGTCATTTCAAATATGCTCTCCTGCTTCGGACTTCCGAAATATGACCCTAAGCAGCTGAATGCGGATTTCGGAGAAGGCTTTGATATTATCGTCACTGCTCAGATGTGGCTGAATTCTCAGGCGTTTGAAATTCTGAGCTACTGCCCGTACGAAAAGCTGCCTGACCCTTCTGACGACTATGACTACAACGATTATATGTAAGGCAGCACTGCACAAAGCACGTCATACGGCTTTGCACGAAATCTGCCTGTATATTTTTCGCCATCTTGCACACAAGGTCTGTGCGGTACTGCCTTAAAAATACTCGTATAAATTGCCGTTTTTTTCATATACTAACTGCAAATTAAATTTGAAGGAGCAGATTTATGAAGCTGCGGGAGCTTATACAATATACAAAACATCTTCTGAAAGGCAGACGTACCAAAACCACGCTCATTTGTCTGCTTCCGCTCGGAGCAGAGCTCTTTTTCCGTTCAGCGGAAGCCTGTGTGTACAGTCTGCTGCTGTATTTCGGGGAAATCAGTCCGATAATGCTTTTCAGCGGAAATAGTACAGTTCAGCTTGCTTTTACATCCTTATGCACTCTTCTTCGCTGGATTGTCACTGCTCCGCTTATAAATGCGGCTGCTTTCAGACTGTGCGGCATATGCGGAAATGCTGACAAAGGCGATATTCCATTATCGGAAATCATGCTGAACCGACGCTTTTTCCGCCGGAGTCTTTCAGCTCTTTTATGGACAAAAATCGTTGGGCTGATTACTCTTATACCTGCTGTTTTTTTCGGAGTTACAGCATATTCACTCCTTATCAGCAGCCACTCTGCAAAAGAGCTTTTTATGACAGCTCATGCAATAGTGCTGACCGTTGTTTCGATAGTCATGTGGCTTTCGCTGAAGCTTAGTCTTGCGGCTGTACCGTTTTTGCTGGTGCAGTTCCCGAAAAAAAGCGTTTTCCGTGTTGTAAGAGAATCAATCGGTTTTATGAGCGGACGGAAATCAGCTCTTGTAAAGCTCATGGCAGTATATCTTCCGCCTATGCTTACGGTTGCTGCGCTGCCGTTTCTGCTTCCGGAGCTGATGACTGCTTTTTCTCTGAGTATAGATATTTACATCAAGGAGGATGAATATCTTGAAAGAAATAAGACTGATTGTGGAATCAGACAAGCCCCTGACTCTGCAAAGCTTCCTCATAGGAAAAAAAGGCGTTTCAAAGCGGCTGCTGACAAAGCTTAAACGTCAGGAAAACGGAATCACACGCAGCGGTAAGCTGATACGCAGTGTGGATATGGTCTCTGACGGGGATGAGATTGTTCTGCGTATGGAGGATACAAGTCTTCTTGAACCAAACAGCGCTCTTAAGGTTCCTGTTGCCTTTGAAAACGAGAGCCTCGTGATATTCGATAAGCCGGGAGGTATGCCTGTACATCCGTCTATCAAGCATCAGGGCGATACGCTCGGAAATTATTTTGCTTACCGTTATCCGGAGCTTACCTTCCGTCCCGTGAACAGGCTCGACCGTGATACATCGGGACTTTGTATCATAGCAAAGGACGCTCATGCTGCAAAGCTTCTTCAGGGAAGCTGCCGTAAGGTGTATTATGCAGCTGTTCAGGGTCTTATACAGGAAAACGGTACTATCAATGCTCCGATTGCAAGGGAGCGTGAATCTATAATAATGCGCTGTGTCCGTGAGGACGGTCAGCCGTCGGTGACTCACTATAAACGGCTTGATTTCAGCGGCAGATATTCTCTTGCCGAGGTTCATCCCGAAACAGGCAGGACTCATCAGATACGTGTACATTTCGCACATATCGGTCATCCTCTTGCGGGAGATGATATGTACGGCGGTCTGTGTGAGGATATCGGCAGACAGGCTCTGCATTGCGGTTCAATGACATTTACAGAGCCGCTTTCAGGAAAAAATATTACTGTTCAATCCGCATTGCCTGCGGATATAAATAAGCTTTTCCGCTGAGCGGATAAATAATAAACCGGAGGTTATTTTATGAAAAAGATTGCAAGCTTTCAGGTAGACCATACAAAATTCGGCGTAGGTATGTATATTTCACGCATTGACGGGGATATTGTTACATACGATGTGCGAATGGTAAAGCCGAATGGCGGAGTTTATATTTCTAATCCGTCGCTGCACACAATTGAACATCTTTTTGCAACCTATGCAAGAAACTCGGAATACAGCGAGAGTGTCATATACGTAGGACCGATGGGTTGCCGTACAGGCTTCTATCTGCTTACAAGAAGCCTTCCCCACGAGGACGCAATAAAGCTTGTGAAGGATGCATACAGCTTCATTGCTGCTTATAATGATGTGATTCCGGGCTATTCGGCAGTTGAATGCGGAAATTATCTTGAGCATGACCTTGAAGCTGCAAAAAAGGATGTTCTTCCTCTGCTTGAAAAGCTGGAGAATTATACTGTAAATATGCTTGACTATTCTTATCATATCAAATGATTTTTGTGCAATCATACAAAATTTGCTGTGAATCAGAAAATCAATTGATTTTTTTGTTGTATTCCTGCAATATGTTGCTATAATATTACAGTGTAACTGATTTGTAATACATTCAAAAGGAGATGATGTAATGGAAAAGGAACGTCCGGAGGATATTGAAAATGCGGAGAATAATTCTCACGCTGACAAAATAACAGACGTTTCTGACATCAATCTGTTTCAGCGGCTGCGCAGAGGAATTGCGGATCTCTCTGTAATAGCCGGACTATGTACAGTAAAGTTTATTGCAGCCGTTCTTCTTGGGATAATTAAAGGTGCTGCATTTATCTTCTCAGAGCTTATGGACTTTCTCCATCTGATTTTCAGAGCTGTGCGCTGGGTTTTCAGAGAGCTTACCGAAAATATCAGAAAGCGCAATCAGCTGAATAAGGAGCTTCAGATTGCAGTCCGGAAAGCTAAAAAGCAGGGCAGAGCTGCTTATGCAAACTCAATTCTAAGATTTATCGGCTCGTATTTTTTCGGCGAAAACGGTATTTTCTATACCGCATTCAACTACATTCTGCCGATTGTCTCGGCTGCATTCCTGATAGGAGTCGTAAGATACGGCTCAGGTCTTGAATATGGCATAAGCGTTCAGTATAACGGCAGGGAAATCGGTATTATCAGCGCAGAAGCTGATTTCAAGGAGGCTGAACGTGAGGTTCAGCAGCGAATTTCCTATTCCGATAATGATAAGCCTGTTGACCTTTCAGCATCGTTTTCACTCAGGATTATCTCTGATAATGATGTAGTCATGAATTCTGATCAGCTTGCAAATGAAATGCTTGAAGCCTCTGATGAGGAGCTGACCGAGGCATATGGTATCTATATTGACGGAAAATTTGTCGGTGCTGTCAAGGATAAAAATCCGGTTCAGGACGCTCTTGACGAAAAGCTGCTCAATTACAGCGTGGATGGAATAGTAAAGGATATATCCTATAAAAATAAGATTGAGTATTCTCAGGGAATATATCTTGCTGAAAGCGTTATGGATGAAAAGCAAACCATTGATATGCTCACCTCATCAACAAATAAAACGGCTGTCTATTTTGCACAGTCAGATGATTCTGCTGTAACGATATGTCAGAAATACAACATGACGCTTGAGGAGTTTGAAAGACTTAACCCGAGCATTGAGGGTAAATTGAATGTCGGACAGATGGTAAGCGTAATAAAGACAGAAAGCTATCTTCCTATTCAGTATGTACGTGAAATAGAGTATCCCTCTATGCTTGACTACGAAACAGTTCAGTATGAAACAAGCTCGCTTAATGTAGGAACAACCGCTGTTCTTGTAAAGGGCAAAAAGGGTGAAAAAAATACCACCATAGAGGTTACCTATGTTGACGGAATTGAACATTCGAGAAAAACAATCAGCTCGGAAATCATAAGAGAGCCTGTTGTGGAGCAGATAGGAATAGGAACGTATTCCGCACGTCCCGCAAGTTCTTCAACCATGCTTTACGGCTCAGGTCAGTTCGGCTGGCCTATCGACGGAGGCTATATCAGCGATACCTTTATCAGTGACAGAAATCATCAGGGTCTGGATATTGCCGCTCCTGCGGGAACGGATATCTATGCATCAGGTGACGGCGTTGTAGTTTCTGCCGGCTGGAATTCGGGAGGCTATGGCTATTTCGTTATGATTGACCACCTCAATGGCTATCAGACTGTATACGCTCATATGAGTGCGGTATATGCGTCAGAGGGACAGACTGTTGCACGTGGTCAGCTTATCGGTGCGGTAGGAAGCACAGGCAGATCCACAGGTGACCACTGCCATCTTGAGGTACGGTATATGGGCGTCTGCTATGACCCTGCACAATTTATAAATACAGTTGAACCGGATAAAAAACCGGAGGATGAAGAATAAGAAAAAAGGCTGATGCTAAAAAGCATCAGCCTTTTCAATTGCTGTGAGAGATGAACGGGATTATTCAGCAAGGCTGCCGAAGCTATCCTGCATGTCCTGTTCCCACTTTTCCATATCGAATTCAGTAAATTCGTCAACCTTAACGAGATACATTTCAGTTACCGAGCCGTCTTCTTCCATAACTGAAACAAGCTTATCATCCTTGTATTCAAATTCAAGTACTTCTTCTTCACCATCTGCTGCAACCTTTAATTCCATCTTGTTGTCATCAAGTTCTTTCCAGCTTACTTCCATTTCAGTTCCTTCAGCTTCTTCAAGTTCAAATAAAGGACTTGACATCTCAGCCTTACCGTCTTCCTCGATAGTAATCTGAATAAGAACATTAAGAGGCATACCTAACATACCTGTGACGAGGTCCTTTGTAGAGCTGTCGCCGTCAACAAGGAGGTCATCGCATTCCCATTTACCGATGAACTTGTTTTTCTTTTCCTTATCATCATCGTCCTTTTTGCCGCAGCCTACCATGCAGCCTACGAGCATAAGTGTTGCCATTGAAAGACTGATCAGTTTTTTCATAATAATTCTCCTGACTATATCATAATATTTATTTGAAGTCACTGTGGATTGCTCCTCAGGAACGTCAAAGCTTTATAATGCATACGATTCCGAAAATAATTATATCATATTCCAGTACTAAAGTAAATAAAAAATCGCAAATATCTACAAATAAGCAAAAAAAACTTTTGAAATGCGGTGCAATTATATATTTCAATCAATTTTATCGGGACAATTACTGTACGATTGTTTTATTTGTTAACTATAATCGGCTGATGAACGGTACGAAAAGAAGCAGAATTGCAAGTATTCCGAAGTTTACGGCTGTAAAAGTCAGCATATAGCGTGCGGACTGTGCACCTTCGGATTTTCTGTAAAACTGAAAGGAAATGAGACTTGCAAGCGAGGCAATTATAGTACCGAGTCCGCCGATATTCACTCCAAGCATGAGTGCTGTGCCGTTTTCGGTAAAGCCTGCAAGCATTACCGCCGCAGGCACATTGCTTATAATCTGTGAAAGGGCTGCCGATACCCAGATCTCACGGCCCTCAAGAATGCGTGAGAAGAAATCGCTTACTGCTTCTATGCGTGAGATGTTTCCCACAAATACGAAAAAGCAGACAAAGGTTGCAAGAAGTGCAAAGTCAACCTTTTTAAGCAGTGAGAGTCCGGCTGCAAGGGCAGCGATAAGTGCTGCGGCAAGGCATATATAATCGGGAACAACTCTGAATACCGACAAAAGACATATTACAAAAAGTATGCTGAAAATAAGTGTATTTTTTTTGTCTGTGGTGATTTCCTGCGACTGCGGCGAGGTGCAGCTTTGCTTAGGAAGAAGAAATGTAAGGGTGGTCAGACATATCAGACTCAATATTCCTGCAGGGAGCATGGTTTTCAGAAAAACAGTGCCGCTTAGTCCGAATTCATCATACAGGAAAAGGTTCTGAGGATTTCCTACAGGAGTCATCATGCTGCCGAGGTTAGCCGCCGCAGTTTCAAGAACTATGGTCAGAATGCGGCTTTTTTCGTCAGGTATTGCCTTGAAAATCAGTATTGTAAGAGGAACAAAGGTCAGCAGCGCAACATCGTTTGTGACAAGCATGGAGCTGAAAAAGCATATCAGCATGAGCACGAAGCCGAGCCTTCGTACATTTCCTGTTTTACTCAGTATGTATTGTGTAGCGGTGTCAAAAACACCGGTGCTGCGCAGTCCGGCAACTGCTGTCATGAGTGAAAAAAGCTGGATGAGCACGGTTCTGTTGCAGTATCCGGCGTATTCAGAATCAGGCGGAATGATGAACATTGTTATAACCGCAGCCACAAATGAAATTACCAATACAGGCTGTGAACGGAAAAAATCCGCTGCCTTTTTTACTGCCTTATTCAAATCAGTACCCCCTGAAAATGGTCGATTTCATGCTGGATTACCTGAGCCTCAAAGCCTCTGAAAACAGCACGCTTCTTTTTAAATTTCTTATCAAGATACTCAACGGTTATGAGCATATAGCGTTTTGCTTTTCGTGAGCCTGAAAGCGAAAGGCAGTATTCCTCAGTCTCGTATGACTGAACCGAGTGGTCAACAATAACCGGATTTATCATCACAAGAATTTCTCCGGATATATAGGCGGCAAGTATGGTCTTGCTTTCGCCTATCATGTTTGCAGCCATACCTGCACAGTGCTCCTTGTTTGCTTCAAGAGTATCGGCAAGGTCACGTATTATCTGCATATCCTTTCGTGCAGCCGCAGTTGATCTGATGCTCAGAAAAGCGGTATCCTTTACTATTTCTTTTACCATTATGACAACCTCTGTTTCGTATTAATGTCTGTTGGTGAATATTATATCGCATAATTTTCCGTATGTCAACAAAAAAAGCAGGCGAATATGAACAAAATGTAAACATTTCGCCGTTCGCTTGACTTTGTATGATCAAAAGTTATATACTTATTTTAGCACTCGACACAAGAGAGTGCTAAAATATTGCTACGGAGATGTTTTTAATGGAAACAAAGCAGTTTAAAGCAGAGTCCAAAAGACTCCTTGAAATGATGATTCACTCAATTTATACACATAAGGAAATCTTTCTCAGAGAGCTTATTTCAAATGCAAGCGACGCTATCGACAAGCTCTATTTCAAGTCCCTTACAGATGATAAGGTTGGACTTGGCAAGGAGGATTTCGCAGTCTGGATTTATGCCGATAAGGATGCACGTACTCTTAAAATATCTGATAACGGTATAGGCATGACCGCTGAGGAGCTTGAAAATAATCTCGGCACTATCGCAAACAGCGGTTCGCTTAAATTCAAAACAGAAAACAAGCTTGAAGAGGATAATCAGATTATCGGTCAGTTCGGAGTCGGTTTTTATTCTGCATTCATGGTTGCGAAAAAGGTTACCGTGATTTCAAAGGCATACGGCAGCGAAAAGGCTTATCAGTGGGAGTCTGAGGGCGTTGACGGCTATACAATCACCGAGACCGACAAGCTTAATGCAGGTACTGAAATTATTCTTGAGCTTCTTGAGGATACTGAGGACGAGAATTATTCCGATTTCCTTGACCAGTACAGACTGAAATCACTTATTAAAAAGTATTCCGATTATATCCGTTTCCCGATTAAAATGGAGGTTACACACAGCCGTCCTAAGGCTCAGACCGACGAGGAAAAGGAACAGAAGAAGGCTCCCGAATATGAGGAGTATATAGAAATTGAAACTCTCAACAGCATGGTTCCGCTCTGGAAGAAAAATAAAACAGAGCTTAAGGAGGAGGACTATAAGCACTTCTATGTTGAAAAGTTCTTCGATTATAATGAACCTCTCAAGTATGCTCACGTGAAGAACGAGGGTAATGCAAATTATAATGCGCTGCTGTATATACCGTCAAAGGCTCCGTTTGACTTCTACTCGAAGGAGTACGAAAAGGGACTTCAGCTTTATTCAAACGGTGTGCTTATCATGGATAAATGCTCCGATCTTCTTCCGGATTATTTCAGCTTCGTAAAGGGACTTGTTGATTCCGAGGACCTTTCACTGAATATCTCACGTGAAATGCTTCAGCACGACCGTCAGCTCAGAGTTATCGCAAAGAGTATCGAAAAAACAATCAGTAATGAGCTGAAGAAAATGCTTAAAAACGAGCGTGAAAAATATGAGGAATTCTGGAAGGCGTTCGGACTTCAGATGAAATACGGTATCTACAGCGATTACGGTATGAACAAGGAAAAGCTTCAGGATTTGCTGCTGTTTACTTCGTCAAAGGAGAATAAGCTTGTAACCCTTGATGAGTATGTAACAGGTATGCGTGAGGAGCAGAAGTTCATTTACTATGCTTCGGGCGAAAGCATCGCAAGAATAGAGCAGCTTCCGCAGACTGAGCTTGTTAAGGACAATGGCTTCGAGATTCTTTATCTTACCGATAATATTGACGAATTTGCTTTAAAGACTCTGCACCAGTATAAGGATAAGGAGTTCAAGTCTGTATCTGCTGACGATCTCGGACTTGAAAGCTCCGAAAAGCAGGAGGAAATCAAAGCTAAGGAAGAAGAAAATGCTGATATGCTCAAGGAGCTTGCAGAGCTGCTTGAGGACAAGGTGAGCAAGGTTATTCTTTCAAAGCGCCTGAAATCCCACCCGGTATGCCTTACAAGCGAGGGCGATATCTCACTTGAAATGGAAAAGGTGCTCAACTCTATGCCTACTGACCAGAAAATCAAGGCTCAGAGAGTGCTTGAAATCAATCCGGAGCATGAGATTTTCGGAAAGCTCAAAGCGCTCAGTGAGACAGGCGATAAGGATAAGCTCGGCAAATACGCAAAGCTCCTCTATAGTCAGGCGCTTCTTATCGAGGGCATGAGCATTGAAAACCCTGTTGAATTCTCGAATCTTATCTGCGAGCTGATGTAATATTCAGCATGAGATTGGTTTGTCAAAAAAGCAGGGTACTGCAAATAATGGGATTCCAAAGGGTTTATTAACCCTTTGGCGGTGTCCGGAGGCGGCGCCTCTGGTAGGGTGTGGGACAACGTCCCACATATACAAAGCGCTCCGCAAGGGGTGAATTCAGAAACAGTCCGGTGGACTGTTTCTGAAGAGGGGACGCCCTGCAAGATAGGGCGCCCTCTTGATAAACGTAATTATTTGATAGACTGAAAGGACGCTGCAAAGCGTCCTTTTAATTTAAAGCATATTATAATGGCATATTTTTTTATAAAACACGTGACAAACAGAAAAAAATAGTGTATAATAAAAATAATGTATGGCAAAAAAATCAACGAATGGAGAGATTATCATGTGTAAAAAGCCATTTTATATAACTACCCCTATTTATTATCCCTCAGGAAACCCACATATCGGTCACTGCTATACAACGGTTGCGTGTGATTCAATTGCACGTTACAAAAGAATGCAGGGATATGATGTAATGTTTCTGACAGGTACTGACGAGCATGGACTTAAAATAGAGCAGAAGGCTGCTGAAAAGGGCGTCACTCCAAAGGAATACGTTGATGAAATCGTGGAGACCTTCAAGAAGCTCTGGAAGTACATGAATATCGACTATGACCGCTTTATCAGAACTACGGACGATTATCATGTTGAAACAGTTCAGAAGATTTTTAAGGAGCTTTATGATAAAGGATATATCTATAAAGGCGAATATGCGGGAAAGTACTGTACTCCCTGTGAGAGCTTCTGGACTGAATCCCAGCTCGACGAAAACGGATGCTGTCCGGAGTGCGGACGTCCTGTCGTGGAGGCAAAGGAGGAGGCTTACTTCCTTAAAATGTCTCCCTTTGCTGAGAAAATCGAAAAGCTTCTTACCGAGACCGATTTCCTTCAGCCTAAAACAAGGGCTGTTGAGCTTGTAAATAACTTTATTAAACCGGGTCTTGAGGATCTCTGCGTGTCAAGAACTACTTTCAAGTGGGGAATACCCGTAACCTTTGATGAGGGTCATGTTGTGTATGTATGGATTGACGCTCTTTCAAACTATATTTCCGCTCTCGGCTATCTCAACGACCAGTTCAGCGATTTCGATAAGTTCTGGCCTGCTGATACACACATGGTTGCAAAAGATATCATGAGATTTCATGCTATTATCTGGCCGGCAATGCTCATGGCTCTTGAACTTCCGCTTCCTGAGCACCTTGCGGTTCATGGCTGGATTACCTTCAACGGTCAGAAAATGTCAAAATCTCTCGGAAATGTTGTCGATCCGTTTGTTCTCGGCGAGCGTTATGGCTGCGATGCTATCAGATACCACATTCTTCGTGAAATGGCTCTCGGTGCAGACAGCTCATTCTCAAATGAGATCATGATCAACCGTATTAATTCGGATCTCGCTAACGGTTTCGGAAACCTTGTTTCACGAACCGTTGCAATGGCAGACAAGTATTTCGGCGGAACCCTCTCTGCTGAGCGTGAGGCTGATGAACTTGACAATGACCTCCGTAGTGTTGTTCTTAACGCTGTGGCTGAGGTTGACAAGGCTATGAACGAAACAAAAATCAAAACAGCTCTTGAAGAACTTTTTAAAGCGGTTGACAGAGCCAATAAGTATATCGACGAGACAACTCCCTGGGTTCTCGGTAAGGATGAATCAAAGAAAGCAAGACTTGCTTCAGTTCTTTATAATCTCCTTGAGACAATCCGTATAGTGTCAACACTTCTTTCTCCGTTTATGCCTGCGACTATGCCTGAGGTGTGGGAGCAGATCGGTTTAAGCGCTGCTGATGCAACTTACGAAAATGCATGCAGATTTGATGTTCTTCCGCTTAATGTAACCGTTAAGAAGGGCAGGGTTCTCTTCCCGAGAATAGATGCAGAAAAAGAGATAGAGGAGCTTAATGAGCTTATCAGGAAACAGTCTGAGGAGGCGCAGGCAAAGCTTACAGCTGCTGAAAAGGGAAATGCCCCGGCAGAGAAAATCGAACTTGCACCTGAAATCACTATTGACGACTTCATGAAGATTGAAATCAGAGCTGCAAAGGTTGTTTCATGCGAAAAGGTCAAGAAGTCGGATAAGCTTCTCTGCCTCCAGCTTGATGACGGCATGGGCGGACGTCAGGTTGTGTCAGGAATTGCACAGTATTATGAGCCCGAGGATCTTATCGGCAAAAAGGTGCAGCTTATCGCTAATCTTAAGCCTGTAAAGCTCCGTGGAGTTGATAGCTTCGGTATGATATGTGCCGCAGATACTCCCGACGGCGTGAAGGTAATCTTCCTTGACGACAGCGTTCCGGTCGGTTCAAAAATAAGATAATTAAAGGCGACTGTTAAAGGTGGTACTCATATAGAAACTATATGTTATATTTATCGGTGGAAACCTTTCTGAAGAAAGGTTCTTCCCCGTACCACCTTCCAAAGACTTTTAATGCTAATTTCAGCCTGACAGAGCACACACCAAACATAGAAGAAGTTTAAATTTCTTTAGGTGTGCTCTGTCAGGCTGAAATTAAAACTGAAAGTTTTAGGAAAGGAGTTTGAGGATGACTCCCCACAGTGTGGGGAGATGTCCGAAGGACAGAGGGGACAGGCGACCGTTGGGAAAACCCTTTTTCAAAAGGGTTTTCCTCAATAATATACATAATAACTTCTGTAAGAGCATTACCTTAACGGTCGCCTTTGTTATTGACACCATGGTGTAAAAATGCTATAATTATAATGAAATAAAATGCGCTCCGGCGCAAATCAACATATAAGGAGTAATTTTTTATGAGCCGTAATACAAATTCCTATGAAAGCCCGTTCTGCACACGTTATGCAAGTGAGGAAATGCAGTATGTTTTCTCCGCAGATAAGAAGTTCACAACATGGAGAAAGCTCTGGGTAGCACTTGCAAGAGCAGAAATGAAGCTTGGTCTGCCTGTTACCGAAGCTCAGGTAAATCAGCTTGAAGAGCATATCAACGATATTGACTATGATGTTGCAGAGGCTCGTGAGAAGGTATGCCGTCACGACGTTATGTCCCATGTCTATGCTTACGGCAAGGCTTGTCCCGATGCCGAGGCTATTATTCATCTTGGTGCTACATCCTGTTATGTCGGCGACAATACCGACGTTATTATCATGCGTGACGCTATGCAGATAATACGCAGAAAGCTCATCAATGTAATGAATAACCTTGCAAAGTTTGCGAATGAATATAAGGATATGCCTGCGCTTGCATATACTCACCTCCAGCCGGCTCAGCTTACAACAGTCGGAAAGAGAGCTACACTCTGGCTCAATGAGCTTCTTATGGATTTTGAGGACCTTGAATACAGAATCTCTACACTTAAGCTTCTCGGCTCAAAGGGTACAACAGGAACTCAGGCTTCCTTTATGGAGCTTTTCGAGGGTGATACCGCTAAAATCAAGGAGCTTGAAAAAATGATTGCAGAGGAAATGGGCTTCGACGGAGTTGTGCCTGTTTCAGGTCAGACATATTCACGTAAGGATGATTCACAGGTTCTTTCCGTACTCAGCGGAATTGCTCAGTCATGCAGCAAGTTCTCCAATGATATGAGAATCCTCCAGAGCTTCAAGGAAATGGAGGAGCCTCGTGAAAAGAAGCAGATAGGCTCATCTGCAATGGCTTACAAGAGAAACCCGATGAGATGTGAGAGAATTACATCACTTGCAAGATACGTTATGATTGACAGTCTTAACCCTGCGTTCACAGCGGGTACACAGTGGTTTGAGAGAACTCTTGATGACTCTGCAAACAAGAGAGTTTCAGTTGCAGAGGCATTCCTCGGAGTTGACGCAATCCTCAACATTATGATGAATGTTACCGATGGTCTTGTTGTATATCCTGAAATTATCCGCAGACGTGTTATGGCTGAGCTTCCGTTTATGGCTTCTGAGAATATTATGATGAACGCTGTAAAGAAGGGCGGAAACCGTCAGGAGCTTCACGACAGAATTATGGATTACTCAATGATTGCAGGTGAACAGGTCAAGGTATACGGTAAGGACAACAACCTCTGCGAGCTTATCATTGCCGACCCGATATTTATGATTACAAGAGAGGAAATGGAGGCTGTCCTCAAGCCTGAGAGCTATACAGGCAGAAGCTCACAGCAGGTTACAGAGTTCCTTGCTGACTTTATCAATCCTATCCTTGAAGCAAACAAGGAAATTCTCGGCGAGAACTTTGAAATGAAGAACTGATTGCTCTGATATCCTCTGCTTTACGCATAAATCCTCACTCCACAAACCGTAGAATCGGCTGTATATCGTGATTCTACGGTTCATGGGTGTACTTTCTCACGATTATGGTATATACTTTTTCTTGAAAGGAGGGCGATGAGAATGAACCAGATCAAAACAGGTAAATTCATCGCACAGATGAGAAAAGAAAAGGGAATGACTCAGAGACAGCTCGCTGACGAGCTCCTCATAAGCGACAAGACCGTTTCCAAATGGGAGACGGGAAAGGGTATGCCTGAGGTGTCGCTCATGATGCCGCTCTGCGAAGTTCTCGGCATAAACGTAAACGAGCTCCTCACGGGCGAGCGTATCCCCGATGAGAGCTACAAGGAGAAAGCTGAGGAAACTATGATGGATTTAATGAGAAACAAAAAAGGCAGAGGAAAAATTATTGCATTGATGATTCTGATTTTACTGCTTATGCTTGCACCTATGATTATTGTAGCCGTACTTATAGAAAAGTACAATCTTCCCGAAAAACTGGAAATCATTACGCTGATTCCGGCAATTATAGGTGCTGTAGCAATAATTTTCGTAGATTGCAGCGTCGGTTATTATCAGTGCGATGAGTGTAACGAGAAATTTGTACCGAAATTCAGTGCGAACTACTTTTTTGCAGTTCACAAGCCTGATTCACGAAAGATACGCTGTCCGAAATGCGGTAAGAACTGCTGGTGCAAGCATAATCTTTATTGAACAGTCAGCTGATATAATTATCATGTGTTTACAGTATTAGTTGCAGCATTGAATGTCATGCGGATGCCCGGCAGGCATAACTGCATGGTGAATATGTTTACAAATCTGTAGGGGACGGCGTCCTGTTGATATATCGTTTAATTAACGTGATGTCTGGGAATCAGTATTACGGTACGGTCTAAAGGGGGATTTTATGAAAATTCTTTCAATTCATGGTTATGGTGGAAATGCCGAAAATTTCGCCTGTACTTCTATGCGTAGCTTAGGTTTTGAAACCGTTTCGCCGCAGATTATATATGATGACTGTGCTCCTGAAGAATTTCTGGAGCAGTTGAAGGTTAAAATCAGAGAATTTGAATGTAAAATGGTGGTGGGTACAAGCCTTGGCGGATTTTTCGCCCTTGCTCTTGGAATTGAGTTCAATCTCCCCACATTCCTTGTAAATCCATGTCTTATGCCCTTTCTACACCTTCCACGTCTTGGCTATAAGGGTGATATCTACGGGTTTATGCGTGTTTTTCCCACTTTTGCCGATGTTAATCCCGATAACGTTTTTTCTGTTATCGGAGGTGAAGATGAAATAATTGACACCCATGATTTTACGAAGAAAATTATTCCCAATCATGTAATTATTCCTGAAGGAAAACATTCGGGCGGTACATTGAATCTCCCCGAACATTTCAGAAATGAACTGAAAAGGAGAGGTATGATATGAAAAAACAATACCTTGAAGCAGGAAAAATAGTCACAACCCATGGCATAAAGGGCGAAGTGAAAATAATGCCCTATACCGATTATCCTGAGCTTCTGTGCGAATTTGACCGCCTCTTTTCAGGCAGGAATCACGATGAAATCATCGTGGAGCGTGCAAGAGTTCAGAAAAATATGGTCATTGCAAAGCTGGAGGGCATAGATACTCCTGAGGAGGCTGAAAAGCTCCGCAATAAAATACTGTATATGCACCGTGACGACCTTGAGCTTGATGAGGATACCTACTTCATTCAGGACCTTATCGGTGTAGAGGTAAAAGACGCTGATTCAGGAGAGGTTTATGGCGAAATTGCTGATGTCATGCAGACAGGAGCAAATGACGTCTACGTGGTCAGGGGGGCGGACAGGGAGTATCTTGTGCCTGCAATCGCTGATGTTGTGGTTTCTACCGATATTGACAGCAATATAATGCTGATACGTCCGTTGGATGGATTATTTGAATAACTTATATGCCGGGGCGGATTTTATCCGCCCTGCTTATTGAAATACCGGAGGAGTTTGTCATGAAAATAGAAATAGCTACCCTTTTCCCTGAAATGTGCGAGGCTGTACTCGGTGAGAGTATCATAGGCAGAGCACGCAAAGCAGGAGCAATTGAGCTTAACTGCCGTCAGATACGTGAATATACACAGGACAAGCACCGCCGTGTTGACGATACTCCATATGGCGGAGGTATGGGTATGGTAATGCAGTGTGAGCCGATTTACAACTGCTACAAGGCGGTCTGTGACGAAATCGGTGCAAAGCCGCATACAATATATATGTCTCCGAAGGGCAGGGTCCTTGATCAGCAGAAGGCCATCGAGCTTTCAAAAATGGAGAACATCCTTATTATCTGCGGGCATTATGAGGGTGTTGACCAGAGAATTCTTGACAAAATTGTGGATGAGGAGATTTCAATCGGAGATTATGTTCTGACAGGCGGCGAGCTTCCTGCAATGGTGCTTGTTGACGCTGTTGCAAGAATGTGCAGCGGAGTTCTTTCCGATGAGGTCTGCTTCACCGACGAGAGCATTTACAGCGGACTGCTTGAATACCCTCACTACACACGTCCTGAAATATGGGAAGGAGAGGCTGTTCCGCCGGTACTTCTTTCAGGTCATCATAAAAATATTGAAAAGTGGAGACTTGAGCAGTCGCTTGCCATTACTGCTCAGCGCAGACCTGATCTTCTTGAAAAATACAACAGTAAAAAATGAGTAATTAGGGTCAATTCTGCTTTATAAGTATTTAATATAATCTAATGTTGAATGTTGTGCAAAATTAATAATGAAAATTAACATTTTAATGTTGTGATAATCAACAAGCAAATCAAATAAAATTCAGCTACATTTAATCTAAATGTAGAATTTAATGAAAAGTTTGGATATAAAGAAAAAAATCCGTTGACTATGTGAATTTTTGAATGTATAATGATATCAGCAAATAAAATTACTTGCATACTTCGGAGTAGTTTCAAAAATAATACTCCGATTACAGAGAATGGGAGAGTTGTATATGTTTGTCAGAGAAGTAATGGTTAAAAATCAGGTTGGACTTCACGCAAGACCTGCAACCTTCTTTATTCAGAAGGCTAATGAATTCAAGTCATCTATCTGGATTGAAAAAGAAGAGCGCAGAGTTAATGCAAAGAGTCTGCTCGGTATTCTTTCTCTCGGTATCGTAGGCGGTACAGCTGTCAAGGTTATCGCTGATGGTGCTGATGAAAAGGCTGCTGTTGATGCACTCATTGAGCTTGTAGACAGCGGTTTCAGTGAAGAGAACAGATAATTTTTAATGTATTATGGGCGTTACTGCTGTAACGCCCGATTTTGTTTTTATGATACTATAGCGGCTGCGTGTGTTTATCCTTCAAGATATCCTGCCATGTTTTCCGCAAATATTGCATATCCACGGGTCGGGTCAGAAACGAAAACGTGAGTTATCGCACCAATGAGTCTGCCGTTCTGAATAATCGGACTGCCGCTCATACCCTGAATGATTCCACCGGTTTTTTCAATAAGGTCGCTGTCGGTTATGCGGATTACCATATTTTTTGAGCTGTCAGAGCTGTTGTAATCAATGCTTTCAATCTCTATTGAGTATTTTTCCGGAGCAGAACCTGATACGGTGGTATATATTTCAGCCTTGCCTGTTGTTATATCCTGTCGGTAGCCCATTCTGAATTCCTCGCTGTTCTGACACAGACTGTCAAGAGCATTGTTATTCAGTCTGCCGAATATTCCGCAGTTATTATTGCGGTTGAGGATTCCATAGACTCCGCCCTGTATGAATTTACCCCTCAGCTCGCCGGGAATGCCTTTTTCGCCTCTTTTTGCCTCGTTGATTTCTACGGGTACTGCCTCACCGCTCTGAAGAGGGACAAGCTCTCCGGTATCGGAATCGCAGATAGGATGACCAAGGCCGGCAAATTCGCCGGTTTCTTTATTGATAAAGGTCATTGTCCCGATTCCTGCAATGCTGTCACGCACCCACATTCCGCCGCGCCATGTCTGGCTGCTGTCTGAATAAGCAGGGCAAAGTGTGGTTGTAAACTCATTTCCGCTTCGGTTTACTATAAGCTTTACTTCTTTTCCACCGCTTCCTGCAATTATTTCCTGAAGCTGGCTGTTGGAGGTGATTTCCTGATTTTCCGCAAAGCATATGACGTCACCGACCCTGATGCCTGCGTTTTCTGCGGGACATACTGCCGCTCCGTTTTCGTCTCCGACAGCGCCAAGCTCGGTGACCATAACACCATCCATAAGAAGCTTTATTCCGAATGGATTGCCTGCGGCGATAAGCGTCGGAGCCTCCTCTTCGTGGATTTCAATATTCTTTATCGGAATAGCCCCGAAGAGTGAAAGAGTTACCTGCTTTGCAGGAGGATAAACCGCTGAATCAGCTATTACTCCGCACGGATATCCGCAGCAGCTGATCTCCGGATATTCGGCAATTATAAGTTCTCTGCCTGTATCCTTTGTAAGAGAAACGGGCAGCTTTGAGGAATAATAGCCTGCTGTTCCGAATACAGCTGCAAGAGCTGCAGATAATACCGCGGCAGCAGCTTTTGTGAGTTTTCTTTTTAGCTGCATTTTTATAATTCCTTTCTTTTGCTTTGCAGCGGAGATTGAGCCGGAAGCTGCAGGAAAATTTTCCTGATTAACCGACTCTGATTTTATTATGCTTTGTGCCGACTGCTTTATAATTGAAAATTAGTCACAGAATTTTTTCACCGTAAATACCAGATATTTTTCCTTATTAAAAACAAACTTTTCAGGAGCTTTAAAATGAAAAATAAACGTATACTACCGAAAAAAAAGAATCCGTTAATGCTTGCAGCAAAGGCCTTGCTGCTTGTTCTGACGGCAATTTACCCTATGCTTATGGTAATTCTTTCAGGGGCAGGACTTGTTTATAACAGTACAAGCTACGGAGCCGAAATTACCCGTACAGGTGTGTTTCTGATTGCTTCGGGCTTGATGATGACAGCCGGAGCTGTATTATGTATGTTTAAAAAAAGTCTGCCGAATCTTGCTTCACTGTTTTGTTCGGTTATCGGCTTTGTGATATGTATGATGATGCTGAACAAGTTGACTGCTCATGCCGACAGAGCCGGTTGGATGGATAATTTTAACATGACTCCCATAAGTGATATGTACAGAACAAGAATAATTCCTGTGATTGCTCCGTTTCTGCTGACTGTTGTGATTTCTCTTGTGCAATATTTTTCCTATGACGCTTCTGAGGAAAGACGTGAGAAAAAACGCAGGCGTGAAGCTGAAAAAAACGCTCCGTCACCGCCGATTGTCGATGAGCAGGATTGAGATACAGTTATATTATAACTGTTCGGGAACGTGAAATACGTCCCTTTCTGCGTTTCTGCAATATTTTCTTATAGCAAATTCTGCTGTTCGGGCTTGACGAATTGATAAATATGTTATATAATTGAATGTGTTGAGTAAAAATGATAAAAAGTATTGTTTTTACTCTGATTGAAGTATAATTTGTCGCTTTTATACAAAAAAGTCGTTTTCGGTTTGTTTATTGTCCTGAATTGCGTTTTTTAGTGAGAGTTTTTTAACGGTCATACGTCTAAGCAATGAGGATAATTAAAATATAATAAATTATAGAAGGGAGTTGATGCAGGAATAAGGATTTTTATAGCAGAATTATAAAATTACAAGGAGATTTATTATGAGTCAAAAAACAAAAAGTATTAAAACTAAGGCTGAAAACCAGCCTCAGAGCGCTCCGGAGGTGAAAGTCCGGCAGGCAGCGCCGGCGGTCAGAAAACCGTATTATGCAGGAATTGATATTCTAAAAATACTTGCAGCACTGTTTGTTGTAGGTGTTCACAGCTTTCTGTATGACGGCTTCTATTTTGAGCCTATCACCGACAGAAAATTCATCATCCCGATTGCCACACGCTGGATAACCTATACCTGCGTCCCGATTTTTATGACGGTTTCAGGCTATCTGATGAAAAATAAAAAGCTTGATAAGAAATATTATCTCGGGCTTATGAGAGTCATTGTCATTTATATAGTTGTCAGCATTATCTGTATGAGGTTCAATCACGAGCACTATGGCACGGAATTTACAGCATGGACAACTATGAAGGGCTTTCTGGAATTCACCAATGCAAATTACGGTTGGTATGTGAATTATTATATTGCTCTCTTTGCAGTTATTCCATTCCTTAATCTGGCATTTAATGGTCTGGAAAATAAAAAGCAGCGGATTGTACTTGTGGTGACTGTTGCAATGTTTACAATTTTTGCAAGAAGTATGTTCCTCGGCTTTGAAAAGAACGAGCAGTCAAGACTTTTCCCCGATTATCTTAACGGAGCATGGCCGCTTGCCTATTATTATGCCGGAGCGTTTATCCGTGAATATCCGCCGAAGCGCTGCTTCAGAAACAAAGCGCTTATATTTGCAGTTCTTGCTGCTGCGGTAATATTCATCACAGAAAGTACATATCAGCACTCAAGCAAAAATGTTGACGAAAATTATCGCTTCGTTTCATGGCATTTCAATGATTACGGTACATATCCTGTATTTATTATTGCTGTTTGTATATTCCTCCTGCTGTTTGATATTACAATCCGCAATAAGGTGGCAGAATTTATCATCAAACAGCTTTCAGGTGCAACCTTTGCACTCTACCTGATTTCTTATGTGTTTGATAATAAAAATTATGCTGAATTCAATGCGAAATATCCTGACGTATATGACCGTTGGAAGCATTCCTATGAGATTATCGGAAAGAATTTCCTGTATGCGCTTCTATGTGCGCTTGTAATTCAGAATCTCTATAAGCTCTGCGAGTTCGGAGTAAAGAAGCTCGCAGAAAAGATAAAGCAGAAGCGTGAGGCGTCTGCAACGACTGTATAAATCAGCACTAACACAAAAGAATATAAACAAAACGCAGCAGTTGTGGCTAACACAGACTGCTGCGTTTTATTATGATACAGGGTTGGGATTGGCTTATTCTTCTTCGCTGTTCTTACGTTTTTTCTTGTATCTGGACTTCTGACCGAAATTAAGCGAAATGGTGAAAATCTTATCCGACATGAACAGACGGAGTGCAAAGAAAATACATACAGCAAATATAATAATCTGATAGCCGAGACCGATAAAGAAAAGACTTGTGTTTCCGAACATCAGATTCGGGATTGCTGAGAATGTATGAGTGAAAGGAATTGCGTAAACAAGAAGTCTGATTACTGTTGGCAGAGCGTTTATATCTGTCATCATGGAAATCATATAGGGCACCATAGCCATCATCATGATAGGCATGAGCATATTCTGTGCATTTTTGCTGTCGTTGATGAGTGCGCCGAGTATGAGCGAAATTGAAAGACAGATCATGATTGTGAAGAAAAGCTGCAGTCCAACAAGGAGATAATCGGTAAATCCGAGTGAAAGACCGAGCTGTTCAAGAGCTGCGTCAACGGTAAGTCCCTTGTTTGCGAGGCTTTCTGCTTCTTCACTGAGAGTATCGCTTGCACCGGATACGAATTTTGAGAATCCGATCATATAAGCAACGGCATTGAGGAGTGCAACTACTGCTGCTGCGAGCATTTTTGCACCGAGCACCGAGAGTCTTGATACAGGAGCTGAAAGAAGTGTTTCCAGAGTTTTATCAAGCTTTTCATTTGAAATTGCACTCATAAGCATCTGTGATGTGAGCATAATGAGAACAAATACAATAATCGGCAGAATCATATTCTGCATTGAAATCTTACTTATAATGCTGCTTGTTGAGATAACAGCGGATTTATCGTCGATTACTGTGTTTTCTGTGATAATAACGGGGTTGTTCATGAGCTTATACTGGGAATCGCTCATGCCTGTATCGTTGGCAATTGTATCTGAAATGGATTGCTCGATAAGAGCAATTGCGCTGCTGTTATCCACGTTCAGATTTGAAAGCGTTGCCGCAGATTTCATTCTTGATACAGCGATAAGCTCGGGCTGCTCGGTTTTATCGAGAGCAGCGGTAAAGCCTTCTGGAATAATGACGATGTTTTCGATATCGTTTTCGCTCAGGATAGCTGCATAGTCATCGCCTTCGGTTTCAAAGGTTTTGATTGTAAGCTCGGTTGTTTCGGAGTTTAACTCTTCCAGTGATTTCATAAGGTTACCGGTGAATTCGGTCTTGTCACGGTCACTGATATTGATGGTTACACTCTTGGTTTCCTCAGAAATATCGCTTATTGATTCTGTCATGACGCTTCCGAGTATCATGAAAATCGCCATTGTTGCGATGAGGCTGATAATCATCTGCTTATTGATAAGCTCGGAAAGCTCCTTTTTGAAAAGGTTAATGAATTTCATTTTCCTTCACCACCCTTTCAAAGACTTCTTCAAGATTTGCGGCGTTGTAGCGCTGCTTAAGCTCGTCGATTTTTCCTGTAACCATGAGGTGACCCTTTGCAATAATTCCCACACGGTCGGAAACAAATTCAATTTCAAGCATATTATGTGATGAAAGAAGGAAGGACATACCCTCTTCTTGTGCAAGCTTTTTTATTGTTTTGCGGATTTCAATGGCGTTAAGGACATCAAGCCCGCTTGTAGGTTCATCGAGGATAGCAAGCTTTGGTTTTGTCATAACAGCTCTTGCAAGGAGAAGCTTACGTATCATACCACGGCTGTATGTGCCGATTTTATCGTTGAGTCTTTCTCCGAGACCGCAGATTTCCTTGGCACGGTCAACACATTTGTTAATTGTATCAATATCGGAGGAAAACAGGCCTGCCATAAAGCGCAGATAGCTGATGCCTTTCATATTTTTATAGGCGCCTGCCTCATCGGGGAGATAAGTGATGCATTCTCTTACCTTTTCGGGCTCTTTGACTACGCTGTAGCCTCCGACTATGGCATCGCCGTCAGTTGGAGTAAGCAATGTTGAAATCATTCTTATGGTAGTTGTTTTTCCTGCACCGTTAGGACCTATCAGAGCGAAGATTTCTCCCGGTGCGATTTCGAATGAGACTTTATCAGCAGCAAGTACTTTTGTATACTGCTTGCTGAGTTTCTTGACTTCGAGGACGTTATTCAGGATAATTACCCCTTTCGTTAAAAATCTGTTGTAAAATCACAATGAATCCCACATTTACTTTTTTATAATATCACATTTAAGTTAATTTGTCAATACATATGGTAAATTTGAGCGCTGATTTTACGATTGTTAATCATGGATAGAGTGATGAAAATGAATATGTTAACTGTTTGAATAATCTGAAGCAAATCAATATTGCTGTACACATATATAATATAATTAATCTCTTTCTACGGTTCTTGACAATATCGGATAAATTTGATATACTTAACTTGGTATGATTTATGCAGTTTGCGAATAAATTCAGCTTGCTGAGAGTCTGTTTATTGTCGGGGGAGAGTGATAAAATTGGATATCAAAAGATTGTGCCGGAGTCTTACTGCCGGATTTTTGTCTTGTATTACAGTCGCTTTCAGCTCTCATGGTGCAATTGAGGCTTTTGCTGTCAGCGCTGATGAAGTTCCTCAGTCAGTATATGCTGATATGGAGAAGGATTATTATTCAATTGAACCTGTTGATACAGAGCTGCTCTCTTTCAGTGAGTATTATGACATATACTCAGATGAAAATCGGCCCGACAGCATAATTGAAATAAAAGGAATTGACTATACCTCCGCAAAGAACGGTGTGTTTAAAACAGGCAGTGCTCCTTCCGTTGGTGAAATACGGGATGATGTTTTGATCTGGGAAAGCAGCAAGGGTGAGCTTGCCTATAATTTTGATGTGGCGGAAACAGGTATTTACTGCGTCAATATCACATACTGTCCGCTTGAATCAAACAGTCCGTTTGTTGAGCTGGCAATGAAAATCGATGGAGAGCTTCCGTATGATACGGCTTCACGAATTACTCTCAACAGGGTCTGGGTGAATGAACAGGAAATCTATAAGGATTCAAGAGGAAATCAGGTGCGTCCTTCGCAGATTCAGAAGGAAATGTGGCAGAGCTGCGATTTCAGTGATGTCGAAGGTCTTTTCGGAGAGCCGCTGTTCTTCTATCTTGAGGAGGGCAGCCACGAGGTCTCGTTCAGTTCGGAAAGAGCACAGCTTGCTATCGACAGCCTGAAATTCTATAATCCTGAGGAGCTTCCGCTTTATAACGAATATGAAGCTTCGGTAAAAGCTCCCGTCACTAAGGAGACTACTCCATCAAGAATATTCAGAATAGAGGGCGAAAATGCTCAGTACAAATCGGATTCCACACTTTATCCGACTTATGACAATGCAAACTACCACGTTTCGCCTGCCGACCCGACAAAGGTCGTCTATAATACACTCGGAAGCGGTAACTGGAAAAAGCCTTTGCAGTCTGTTACGTGGACAATCAGCAAGGAAGATATAGGCAATGACGGCTGGTATAAAATCGGCATCAAAGCACGTCAGAATCAGTTGAGAGGCTTTTACTCAAACAGAAGGCTGTATATTGACGGTCAGGTTCTCTGTGAGGAGATGAACCAGCTGAAGTTTTTCTACGATATTGACTGGAGTGTTGCGAGTCCGAGGACAGATGAGGATTACGTCTATGTATACCTTGACGCAAGCACCGACCATACCTTCACTATGGAGGTTGTTCCCGGAGAAATCGGAAATTCACTGAGAAGACTTGATGATGTTATTGCGGAGCTTAATACATATTATCGTAAGGTGCTGATGATTACGGGACCGTCTCCCGATAAATATACGGATTACTATGTTCATGAGAAGATTCCGGAGCTTGTAAGTGAGTTTGAACGGCTTTCCGGCGAGCTTAGCGATATTCAGGACGAAATAGAGAAGCTTTCAGGTTCGACCGGCTCAGAGGCTGCAATTCTGGAAAGAATGACCGTAATTCTTGACAAATGCGTTGAAAAGCCGCTGAAAATACCGACTTACCTTGCTCAGATAAAGGACAATATAACCTCAATTTCGGCGTGGATGAGGGAATGCCGTGACCAACCGCTTGAGGTGGACTACATTGAATTTGCATCAGCGGACAGGGATTTCACAAGCTGTAAGAAGAAGCTTTCCAAATCGGTTGAATTCAGCTTCAAAGCATTTATCGGCTCATTTTTTGAGGATTATACCACCCTCTCTGACGTTACCGATGAGGAGGCTGTTGAAGTCTGGGTAAGTCTTGGCCGTGATCAGGCTCAGGTAGTAAAGGAAATGACAGAAAATCAGTTTATACCTGAATACGGTATTCCTGTTTCGATAAATCTTGTTTCGGGAGGCGTCATTGAAGCGACTCTTGCCGGAAAGGGCCCGGATGTTGCGCTGTTTCTCGGCGGAGAATTTCCCGTCAATCTTGCTGCCCGTGACCTGCTTGTTGACGTTTCGGACTTCAGTGACTATCAATCGGTAAAGGGGCGCTTTCAGGAAAATGCCATGACGCAGTACTCCTACAATGGAGGTGTTTATGGCCTGCCGATAAGTCAGTCGTGGCCGATGATGTTTTACCGTACAGATATTCTGAGCGAACTGGGATATACCTCGCCTCCGGAAACGTGGGATGATCTTATTGATATGCTTCCTGCGCTGCAGAGAAATTATCTATCGGTAGGACTTGTTCTTCCGCAGACAAATATTTCTCCCGCAACTGAAACAGGCCATACCTTTGCTATGCTTCTGCTTCAGAAAGGAATCAATTACTATAACGAAAATCAGACAGCATCTTCCTTTGATTCGATTGAAGCTATTCAGGCATTTGAACAGTGGACTGATTTCTATACGGAATACAGCTTCGGACAGAGCTATGATGCGTTCAGCCGTTTCAGAACGGGTGAATATCCTGTTGTAATATCAAATTATACATTCTATAATCAGCTTGCTGTAGCTTCTCCGGAAATAAAGGGACTCTGGGATTTCTGTCAGGTACCCGGCACCCTCCGTGAGGACGGTACAGTCTCACACGCTGCAAATTCAAATGGTGCGGGTGCGGTTATATTCAATAAGGTAAGCAATAAGGAAAATGCGTGGGAGTTCATCAAATGGTTTACCGGAACGGATGCGCAGGTTCAGTATGCGGCTCAGATTGAGGGACTTCTCGGTACAATGGGACGCTTTGATACAGCTAATCTTGAGGCGCTTGAGCAGCTTTCATGGTCCGAGGATGAGCTTGCACGCTTGCGTGACCAACAGGAGGAGCTTGTGGAAATTCCGGTAATTCCCTCGTCATATGCCGTTACACGCAATATTATGAATGCATTCAGAGAGGTTGTAAATGAAATGGAGAATCCTCGTGATACTCTCATATGGTATAACCGTGACATCAATGAAGAAATAGAGAGAAAACGTGAAAATCTCGGACTAAGCAGCGAATAGACGCAATACTGTAAGCGCTGACTCTGAATGAAGGGAGGAAAAGACCTTGGCAAAGGGAAATAATCGTAAAAAACTGCGCAGGACATGGACTGAAATAAAGCGTAATAAAGCCTGCTATGCAATGCTTGCACCGTTTATGATTTTTTTCATTGTATTTACAGTGATTCCTGTTGTTATGTCACTGCCAATGGGCTTTACCGACTTCAATATGGCTCAGCCGCCGAAGTTTGTGGGCTTTTCAAATTATACCACGCTTTTCTTTTCGGATAAAATTTTTATCAGGTCTATCAGGGTAACCATAGTTTTTGCCCTGCTTACAGGTCCTGTAAGCTATGTGCTGTGCTTTCTGCTTGCATGGCTTATCAACGAGCTTCCTCCGAAGCTTAAAACAATATTCACGCTCATTTTCTATATTCCGTCAATGGCTAATGTATACACTGTATGGCAGCTTATTTTCAGCGGCGATATCAACGGCTACCTTAATTCCTTCCTTATCAATCTCGGAATTATCACAGGTCCGATACAGTGGCTTACCGACGGCAGATATGTCCTTGCGGTTACAATTATTGTACAGATGTGGATAAGCCTCGGAGCCGGTTTTCTTGCGCTTCGTGCAGGCTTCCAGAATATCGACCGCTCACAGTATGAGGCGGCAGCTATCGAGGGTATCCAAAACCGCTGGCAGGAGCTTATCTATATCACAATACCGTCTATGGGACCTCAGCTCATGTTCGCTGCCGTTATGCAGATTGTAGGCTCATTCACTGCCGGTACTGTTGCGCAGAATCTTGTAGGCTTCCCGAGTACGGATTACAAGGCTCATACAATCATGACTCACGCCTATGACTACGGCTGGGTCAGATTTGAAATGGGTTACGCCTCGGCTATATGTATGATACTGTTTGTGGTTATGTTCATCTGCAGCAGGCTCATCAGCAGGGTGCTGAGCAAATATATGGATTAAGGAGGCGGATATATGGCTCAGATTGATACTGCGAAGCTGAAGGCTTCAAATAAGCAGGCGGGCAGAAAAATCGGCGGTACTGTCGGAATATTCCTCTTCCTTACTGTTCTCGGACTATTTATGGCAATGCCGATCTATCTGACGATTGTCATGTCCGTCAAGCCTGTTGAGGAGCTGTTTGTTTTTCCGCCGAAGCTTTATGCTGTAAGACCTACGCTCGATAATTTCAGGGATATGTTTGCGGCGCTCAGACAGAACAGGGTGCCGTTCTCAAGATATGTATTCAACAGTGTTGCCGTTACGGTTTCAGTAACAGTGATGCAGTGCGTTTTCTCATCAATGGCAGCGTTTGTACTTGCGAAATGCCGTTTTCCCGGCAGCAAGGTTATCAATAATATAATTGTTATTTCGCTTCTCTATCAGAGTAATGTAATTTATATCATGCAGTATATCGTAATGGCGAAGCTCGGACTCATTGATAATCCTCTGGCACTGATTCTTCCGTCAATTGCCTCGCCGATGGGACTTTTCCTTATGAGACAGTCTATCAGTCAGGTGCCTGACGCTGTGATTGATGCGGCTAAGGTTGACGGTGCAGGTCTGTTCAGAATCTGCTGGCAGGTTGTTATGCCGAATCAGAAGCCTGCACTGATGACGCTTATAATCTTCGCTTTTCAGGGTGCATGGAATATCCAGACCGGAAGCGTTGTTTTTCAGGAGCAGTATAAAACACTGCCGACTGTTGTAACTCAGGCGGCAGCTTCAGGACTTGCCAGAGCAGGCGTAGCAATGGCTGCTGCTGTATTTATGCTCATACCGCCGGTTATAGTATTTATGCTTGCACAGAAAAATGTAATCGAGACAATGGCACATTCGGGAATCAAGGAGTAAGAAGCACAGAAAGGGTGAAACAAGTGAAAAAAAGTATCAGAAAGCTTTTGCCGCTGATTTTATCAGGTGTGCTTCTCGGAGGCACGGCTGCTTCACTCATTGCTTCCGCAGGTGAGCCCTATGACGTTTATAACTATGATCGCTGGGGAGAGGCTATTCCGTCACAGGCAGGATATATTGCTGACCGTACCGTTTCCGGATACGACCTCGGTATAGGTCCTATGGATTCGCCAAGCGATATTTTCTGCGACCATAACCGTATTTTCTATATTGCAGATACAAAAAACAATCGTGTTATAGCCCTTGATTCAGAGCTTGACAGGGTTGTGGAAATATATGATGAGTTCAGGCTGCCGGACGGCTCTGTTACGACTCTTGATCAGCCTGAGGGTATCTTTGTTTCGGCGGAAAATGACTGTATATATATTGCCGACAGCAACAACGAAAGAGTTCTTGTCTGCAATTATGATTCAGAAGTCGTCATGGAAATAGTACGGCCCGATTCAGAGCTTTTCAGCGCTCCTACCTTCAGACCGAAGCGTGTTGTTGCGGATAAAGCGGGAAATGTCTATGTAGTTCTTGATAATATTACTACCGGTGCGGCTATGTTCGGTCCTGAGGGGGAATTTACCGGATTTTACGGTGCGAACAGAGTTCAGCCGACTTCCGAAATCATCAGTAATTATATAAGGAATATTTTCAGCTCTGAGGAGAAAAAAGCAAGCAGACCAAGAAATGTCCCGACAGGTATCACAAGCTTTGATATATACGGAGATTTCATTTTTACCTGTACCGCTTCTTCAACCCAGACTACAGATACCGTAAAGAAGCTTAATGCGGCAGGTAAAAATATTTTTGCGAATCTGGAGCTTGCATTCGGAGACTATACTCCGATATATGATGCCTCACAGAACAAGCTGTTTTCACCTGCTATATGTGATATTGATATTGCCGATGACGGAAATATCAACTGCCTCGATCTGACTACAGGCCGTGTTTTTCAGTATGATGAGGACTGCAACTTGCTGTTTATTACCGGCACTATAGCAAAACAGGTGGGAGGCTTCAATCAGGTTTCGGCTCTGGAATCACTGGATAATTGTCTGTATGTCCTCGATTCACAGAAGAATACTGTTACAGTTTTCGTGGAGACCTCATTCGGCGAGGTAGTCCATGAGGCAGCCGAATTATATAATGCAGGCTATTATGAGGAGGCTCTTGAGCCATGGTATGAGGTGCTGAGAAGGGACGGAAATTATCGCCGTGCCTATATCGGAGTTGCGTCGGCACTGCTCAGAAAGGGCGACTACAAAGGTTCAATGAAATATGCAAAGCTTGCAGATGCACCTTTGATTTACGATAAAGCATTTGAGGGCTGGCGCAGAGAATTCCTGAAGGAGCATTTTACAGAAATTGCTGCCATAACCGCAGTCCTTGCGGCTGTATTGATTTACATCGGAAAAAGGAAAAAGAAGAAGCCGGCAGGGATAAGTGCCGCAGATATGGAAAATACTGAGAAAAAGGAGGAATAGCATATGATGGACCTGTCTCAGGGACAGTGGGTAAAGCACGCTGTGACGCATCCGTTTGAAGGCTTTGAGGATATGCGCTGGAAGAAATCAGGCTCAATGAAGATTGCTGCTCTGATAATACTCCTGCTGTTTTTCGCTCAGATAGCCAACGGCAGATTATATGGCTTTCAGTTCAGAGTCAGCTATGACAAGACCTTCAGTATCGTTCCGTATCTTGTAAAGAGTGTTGTGCTTTTTGCTGTCTGGGTTATCGGCAACTGGTCGGTATGTACCCTCCTTGACGGTGAGGGTACCATAAAAAATATCTGCATTTACAGTGCGTATGCTCTTGTACCGTATATTGCCCAGCTTTATATAAATGTGCTCCTCTCTCATGTTCTAATCATGGATGAATACGTCTTCATGCAGGTGATTCAGTTCATCGGTGTCGGATGGACAGCCATACTGCTGTTTTCAGCTATTAAATCAGTACATCAGTATTCCTTCGGAAAAACTGTGTTTGCTGTACTGCTTACCGTTGTGGCAATGCTTATAATGCTGTTCCTGCTTGTATTGTTCATGTCGCTGATTCAGCAGGTTTATATCTTCATTTCGACTATTTACACTGAAATTTTCTACAGAATAAGAGTCTGATAAACGGCGGTGATTGATTATGGCTGATAGAATTAAACGATTTTTGCTTTGCCTGCTTGCCGTTTTCACTATGTCAGTCAGCGGAAGCGTCTGTGCCGATGACGATATGACAGTAATCTCGGGCGGAGCTTCAGAAGCAGAGACGGAAGCTTCGGAAAAAAGAGAAAAGCGGAGCGAGTCTGTTGAGAAGATTGAATTCAGTGAGAGTGACGCAAAGGAATTCCTGAAAAAAACAGGAAGTGTTGATGGTCTGGATATCTATTATATAAGTAAGGACATTGACGACGAAATCTGGGAAAAAAACGGTGGCAAGCCTGAAAAGAAATCTGAATATACCGATGAGCAGAATGCTCTTGCCGATAAAATAGATGAAATAAAAAAGCTCGGAGAGCTTATCGCTGTTGACCCGGAAAAGGGTACGGCTGTTGCTTCGTTTGAAAAAGCAAATAAATGTGACGAAGGCAAATTCTACGTCAGTGACGGCGGAAGGTACATTTTAACTGTTGATGAGGATATAACTGAGATTATCGCTATGAAATACGTTGTATCAACTCTTGACAGTCCGAATGTCTTTATCTCTGCCGACAAGAAAAAGCTTACCCTTATGACGGCTGACAATAAAAAGGAAGAGAAGGATTTTTTATACAGTGCCGATGAAAACGGTATGCGGATTTATAAGGACGATAAAGGTATTGAGTCGGCATGGCTTTCCGGGGCTTCTGACCGCTTTTACGGAATTTACAGATATGGTGCTGAAAATGAGAATTTCAGGATGCTTGTAGACGACAGAAATGCTGTTTTCGGTCTTGAAAACAAGGCAACGGGCTATATATGGTGGTCGTCGCCGCTTGGAGCTACGCAGGATACTCAGGCTACGCAGCTTCTTGTTGATGAGCTTCGCTCTTCAAATGTTATGAATTACGGCGTTCCGGAAGACAGAAACAAGGATAATACACTTCGTTCAGGTACCGATGACTGTAATGTGACGGTTACGGATATAAAGGACGGAATAAGGGTTGAATACGATTATTATAAGGCGGGCTTCAGCTTTCCGGTAGAATATGTTCTTGATGGCGATCATCTGAAAGCAAGCCTTAAGGTTTCGGATATTGAGGAATGCAATCCGGCGAATGTCGCAACAGAGGTTACAGTCCTCGGAAGCTTCGGAGCTGCCTCCGATAAGGAGGACGGCTATTTTGTGATTCCCGACGGAAGCGGTGCGCTCATACGCTTCAATAATAACCGCACAATGCAGTCCAACGCCTATAATCAGCACGTTTACGGCTCGGATGTCACTGTTGTACCGACAAGCAGGGGTGCAGTTACCGAACAGATTTATCTGCCGGTTTACGGTATCGTCAAGGAGGACAATGCGATGCTCGTTATTGCTTCCAAGGGCGATTCAAATGCGTCCGTCTCCGCTAAGGTTTCAAAGCAGTCGAACACAAGCTACAACCTATGCAGCTTTACTTTCACGTTAAGAGGTACGGATACATATCATATGTCGGGAAACAGCAACAAGAGATTCACAGTCTTTGAGAAGGGTGATATAAAGTCAGACGATATAGAGCTGCTGTATTATCCTATCTCCGCCGAGGGAGCGGACTTTGTTGATGTTGCCGAGTGCTACAGAAGCTATCTTATGGAAGAAAAAGGGATAACCTCCGCAGCAAAGCCGCAGAGTGCACCTATGTATGTTGACCTCTACGGAGGCGCACAGAAGAAAAAGCCTGTTCTGGGCATTCCGGTTACAATGAAAACCTCTGTTACCAATTATGAGCAGGCACAGGAAATTCTTGAAAAGCTGAATGCCGGCGGTGTTGACAGTATGGTTGTTTCTTATACCAACTGGACTAATGACGGAATTAAAAACAAGGTCGATACGGATGCAAAGCCGTCCGGTACTCTGGGCGGAAAAAAAGACTTTGAAAAGCTGACTGATTATATCAGTGACAATGGATTTGAACTGTATCCCGTTACGGATAACAGGGATTTTTATTCCGGAAACGGTTATTATTCATTCACAAGTACTGCCGTGAGAGTTTCGGGTGCATATTCAAGAATCGTCAGCTACGACAGAGCCTATGGAATCCCCGACGGCTTCAAGAAGAATATGTCCCTGCTTTCTCCTGAATATTTCGGCGAGGTTTTTGACGAGGTATCCGAAAATTACTCAGAGGCAGGTCTGGACGGAGTTTCTGTGGCAAATCTTACAACATCCCTCTATGGCGATTACGGTAAAAAGAGCATTTCACGCTACGACGCTATGAACAGGCTCATAAACAGCTACGAGGAGCTGAACAGCTCGCTCTCCGGAGGCATCCTTGCTGACTGTGCGAATGCCTATGCTTTGCCGTATGTGAAGCATATCACCAATGTTCCGCTCAGCTCAAGCCACTTTGACATTTTTGATGAGGATATTCCGTTCTATCAGATTGTAATGCACGGGCTTGTTCCGTATTCCACTACAGCTGTCAACGGTGACGCCGATTCTGAGACGCTGCTGCTTATGGCTGCTGCAACAGGAAGCAACCTGAGCTATGATATGCTGTATGAGGAGACAAGTGAGCTTAAAGATACGGAATTTGACATTTATTATTATGCAAACTATGCAGACTGGATTGAGACTGCGGCTGCGGAGTACAGAATGCTTGAGCCTGTTCTGAGCAGCGTCAGTGACAGCTTTATTACGGATTATAAGATTGAAAATGACGGAAGCTTCGTAACAACAACCTATTCCAACGGAACTGTTGTGAAGGTTGACTTCGAAAAAAAGACAATCGACTTCAACGGAGAGCTCATTGATGTAGCAAAATGTGCAGAGGAAGGAGGAATCAGATTCTGATGAGTGGAAATAAAACGCAGAAGAAAGCTCACGATGTATCGGAGGAGAAACGGTCAGCTGCTGCTGAAAAAAACGGACGCAGACCGCTGAGGCTTTCGTATGCGAAAAGGAAAGAGCTGTATGGCTATGGCTTTATTTCGCTGTGGATGATAGGAACGCTGATGTTCTTTCTGATTCCTCTCGGCAAGTCTCTGTGGTACTCGTTTAATGAGGTGAGAATTGAGCCCGGCAGGAGTGTTACGGAATGGGCAGGTCTGTCTAAATACGATTATGCTTTCAATCAGGACCCGAAATTTACACTGGCTCTTGAAGCTACCTTGCTTGAAACTCTCTGGAAAACGCCGTTGATTCTGATTTTTTCGCTGTTCATTGCAGTTGTGCTGAACCAGAAATTCAGGGGCAGAGCACTGGCGAGAGCAATTTTCTTCCTTCCTGTTATTATCGTTACAGGACCTGTTTTCAGAGTTATCAGCGGAGATATCAATACTACAGGAAATATGGGTGCGGATCAGTTTTCTACGATGTTTTCGACCGATCTTGTGGGTGAGCTCATGCAGTTTCTCGGAATTTACGGTCTGAGCGAAAACATGGGTGAGATTATATCTACAGTTGCCGATAATATTTTCGGTATCGTCTGGAGCTCAGGAATACAGATTCTTCTTTTTCTTGCCGCATTGCAGAATATTCCGCCCTCAGCGAAGGAGGCTGCTCAGATAGAAGGTGCAACTTCATGGGAATATTTCTGGAAGATTACTTTTCCTTATGTAAGTCCGTTTATTCTTGCAAATCTTATCTTTACTGTCATAGATTCGTTTACAAGTCCGATGAACAGCGTTATGGAGCGTATTCTTGAAATGAAATCCGAATGGAATTTCGGTGAGGCTTCGGCGATGGCGTGGATTTACTTCCTGATTGTACTTGCTGCAATCGGTGTTGTCAGTGCTGTAGTAAATAAATTTATTTACTACGAGGTTGACTGAGGAGGTGTGGATTTATGTCAGATAAGATTACCCCTCCTGAGCAAAGGGAAGTTAAAAAGCTTCGGCTGCAGAATATGTCGGCAGCTGAAAGAGCCTGCGTAAGAAGACGTGACGCTGCGGAAAAAATCTGGAAGTTTTTCAGGTTTGTAATACTCTGCGGTCTCGGATTCGTTATTTTATATCCTCTTATTTATATGATAAGCTGCACATTCAGAGAACGCAATGACATGAACGACCCGACTGTTATGTGGATTCCGAGAAATCTGACCCTTGATGTGCTCAGGGAGACTATCGAGTCAATGGACTTCTGGGGAGCTCTTAAAACTACACTTTTCCTGAATATAGGCTGCTCGCTTGTTCAGGTGATTTCGTGTGCGGTTACAGGCTATGGCTTTGCGAGATTTGATTTCAAGGGCAGGAAGCTGCTGTTCGGAGTTGTTATAATGATGATACTTGTACCGACTCAGGTCATCTCTCTGCCCCTGTATACTCAGTTCAGGTATTTCGGAATAGGCTCTCTGAAGGTAAACCTTATTGATAGTATGCTTACGATGTATCTGCCGGCTCTTACGGCGAACGGTATACGTTCGGGACTTATGATTCTTATTTTCCGTCAGTTTTTCAAGGGGCTGCCGAGAGAGCTGGAGGATGCTGCCTATATCGACGGCTGCGGCCCGTTTATGACCTTTATAAGGGTTATGGTTCCGAATGCGGCTTCATCATTTCTGACCGTATTCCTGTTTTCCGTTGTATGGTACTGGAATGACTATTACATCAGCTCGACATTTTTTACCAATACAAGAACTATAGCAACAATGCTGCAGAATCTTGACAGTGAGCTGAAAATGCGTATATTCAATGACCCGAAGGTACAGATAAGCGGGAGAGAGCAGATTGTCTGGAGGCAGGCAGGCTGCCTGATTTCAATTGCTCCTGTTTTGCTGATGTATGTATTTCTTCAGAAGCATTTCACCGAGGGTATTGAGCGTTCGGGACTTGTGACATGATTGTATCTGTGAAAGAATATTCCGGACGGATTTATGCGTCCGTCCGGATATAATGTTTAGTAAAAATATTATTATTGTTCACTAAAAATTTACAAATATAAAGCGGTGCAATTTCTTGGAAATGGTTGCAATTTGTGAATGAGTATGCTATAATAATACCTGTTGAGTGCGCAGTATGCGTACTGACTGCAGAAGATATGCGAAGAAGCGAAAGGTTGCCGACGGTATGTCGGGTAATTTTCGTGGAGTATGTCCGATTTTAAACCGGGCGATTGGGATAACGAACACAGTTTGTGCTATTTTTTCACGCAGCTTGCGTATGCGTGAACTATGCCATTTTTGTGCTTATATGCTCCTGACCACTCGGAAAACGTACTGTTTTTCGGGTTTTTTTATCAGATAAAGCATGAAACACACGGAAACGTGTGATATCCCATATTGACGTCCCCATAAATTAATCCGAGGAGGCGAAAATAATGGCAGTCAACGAAAAAATCAGATTTAAGATCAAGGGCTACGATCACGCTACTGTTGATATTGCAGCGGCTAAGATCGTTGAGGCAGCTAAGAGAAGCGGTGCAAGAGTTTCAGGACCTATCCCGCTCCCTACAGACAAGGAGATCGTTACAATCCTCCGTGCTGTACACAAGTACAAGGACAGCCGTGAGCAGTTTGAAATGAGAACTCACAAGAGACTCGTAGACGTAATCCGTCCTACAGAAAAGACTACAGCTGCTCTTGATAAGCTTGAAATCCCCGCAGGCGTAGACGTTGTTATGGAGGTTAAGTAATTAACTCCTGCTACATCTGAAAATACCGCAGTGGGATGCGGAATGGCGGTAGTCCGCCGGTCATGTTGACGAAAGTCAACCAATAACCTATAGGAGGAAATGTATAATGCAGAAAGGTATTATCGGTAAGAAGATCGGTATGACTCAGATCTTCGACGAGGCAGGAAAAGTTGTTCCTGTAACAGTAGTAGAAGCCGGTCCGTGTGTTGTTGTACAGAAGAAAACTGTTGAAAACGACGGTTATGCAGCTCTTCAGCTCGGCTACGGCGATGTTAAGGTTCAGAGAATGAACAAGCCTATGAAGGGTCACTTCGATAAGGCTGACGTTGCCTGCAAGTCAACTCTTAAGGAGTTCAGACTTGATGACTGCGATTCACTTAATGTTGGTGACATCGTAAAGGCTGATACTTTTGCAGTTGGCGACGCTATCGACGTTGTCGGCGTAAGCAAGGGTAAGGGCTTCCAGGGCGCAATCAAGCGTCACAATCAGCACAGACTCAAGG
>JAGBIH010000105.1 GCA_017935095.1 Ruminococcus sp. | reverse complement strand
TGCAGGATAATAGGCTTGCGTCTGCCGGTTCTTCCTGCAACAAAATATTCCGGAGCAGCATGATTGAAAATCTACGCTTTCCTCATGGTTTATGGTATGAAGATTTTTATTTTTCTGCAATGATGCTTCTGAAATCCCGTAGGACTGAGTTTGTTCCTGAGCCTCTGTATATATACAGACGCGGGCAGGAATCGACCATGCACAATAACAATGCGAGGAAAAATCTTGATATAATTACAATTATGGACATGCTGGCAGAGTTTATGCTGCCGCGAGGGCTTGAGGATGAGTTTGAGTTTTTCCTTATAAACCACATTGGAATCGACTCTATAAACAGGCTTGCTTCCCAGTTTGTACCTGATAAAGATGTTATGCGCGAACTAAGAGACTACATGAAGATGCGCATCCCAAAGCTTTCTGCATCTAAAGCCTTCAGGGAGGAGAGCGTCAAGCGAAGGATCATTTGCTGGCTCAACTGTAAGGGCCTGCATAAGATTTCTCAGGATTTGCTTAAATTTAAGCTTTCTGCAGGTAGGATTTTCCTGGGGCCATAAATTTACATGAAAAAAGCACCGGGTGATTCCGGTGCTTTTTTATGTTTTTTTGTTTTTAAGCAGGGAGTTTGCTTTCATAATCAGGTGCACTATAAGCCAGCTGTGCTTGCTTAAAAACTTTTCAAGCAGCTTGTATTTCCGGGGCATCTGACTGAAATATTTGTTTTCTCTGTAATTTGGAAACTTGCTGCAGTAGTTTTCGATAAGCTGTGCCTGAACAGGGGAGTTCCACTGGGCAAGATTCACTCTTGTGCAGGAGGTGAGAAACTGATTGTAGAAAGCCATGTATTCAAGCTCAGGGGCGTATTTGTCATAGCTTCCTGCATTACGGTAATGCTCCAGAATTTCTTCCACCATATTTATCATTTCCAGATTACGCAGGGTGTTTTTACTGTTGGTGATAGAACCTGTGCGCATGAGGTAGTGATACCATTTCTTGTCGACGGACACAATATTCGTTGCGTGAGGATAGAGCTTGGGGATGGTTCCCAAATCCTCAAACCAAACGCGGCTGGGGAAGAGAATGTTATTGTCAGTGAATAGAGAGCGGCGGATAATTTTGTTGCAGGCGGCAGGGGGCTGGAACAGAAGCTCAGGATAGCTTTCAAGAGAAAAGCTGCCGCGCTTCTCAGAGCCGTTTATGACGCCGATATAGTCTCCGTCAATGTTTGTCTGTTGCAAGTCAAAGATACAGATATCAAAGCTTCCATCCGTTGTTTCCAGAATCTCGGCAAGAGCTCCGGGGGCCAGCTTGTCATCGCTGTCAAGAAACACCAGAAATTCACCTTTTGCGGCTTCTATACCGTGGTTGCGCGCTGCACCCAAGCCACCATTTTCTGTAGAAATGAGCTGAATAAGCTCGGGGTATTTCAGCTGATAGTTTGCGGCGATTTGAGCTGAATTATCGGTGGAACCGTCATTTATAACTATAATCTCATAGTCAGCATAATCGGCATCAATAACAGAATCGAGGCATGCCGGAAGGTATTCGGATGTGTTATATACAGGTATAATTATACTAAGCTTCATATGAAGTTACTCCAATGTATATGTTTTTTCAAATATATCATATTCGGTAAATGTATTTCAAGTATTCCTGCATTTTATAAAACTGTTGATTCAAATTTTGAAAAGGTGTATAATACCATGAAATCTTATTGTTTTGGAGATAATTATGGCTGCCAAAAGAAGAAAAAAGATCATTGAAGCGCAGGCTGTGACTAAAGAAAATAACTCCGGAAAAGAAATGTATGACTGGATATACAGCCTCATTATTGCGCTTATAATCTGCGTTATTATTTTTGCGTTTTTCATCAGAATAATCGATGTTGTTGGCACTTCAATGAACCCTACGCTTAACAACAATGATAAGATGCTTGTTTCCGGCTTGCTTTATGAGCCCAGCGTCGGAGACGTTGTTGTTTTCAAAAAGGACGAATACGACCCTGATAAAGCTCTTGTAAAGCGCGTAATTGCGGTTGAAGGTCAGGAAATCAATATGGACTTTGACAAGGGCATTGTATATATCAATGGCCAGCCCATAGTTGAGGATTATATTCTTGAGCCTACGATGAATAAGCTTGATTTTATCGGACCTAAAACTGTTCCTGAGGGATGTGTGTTTGTCATGGGTGACAACCGTAACGCCTCTGTGGACAGCCGTAAAACCGAGATAGGCATGGTAGATACAAGGCTCATTTTGGGCAAGGCATATTTTGTAATATATCCTCTGTCTGTAATAAGGGTAATTGAGTAATGGATAATGTATATGAAAAAATGAACATCCAGTGGTTCCCCGGTCATATGACCAAGGCCCAAAGGATGATAGAAGAGAATATTAAAATGGTGGATGCTGTGTGTGAAATAGTTGATGCACGCATTCCTTTCTCAAGCAGAAATCCTGATATTGACAGGCTTTCCGGAGACAAGCCCCGGCTTATGATACTTAACAGAGTTGACCTGGCTGACCCTAAGGTTACTCAGAGATGGAAGAAGTATTATCAGGATCAGGGTTTTTCCGTTCT
>JAGBIH010000104.1 GCA_017935095.1 Ruminococcus sp. | reverse complement strand
CAGATGAAGAGTTCGATAAGCTCAAGGCATATATCATCAACCCTGTTGAAAGCCGTGAGGCATCTCTTGACACTGTAAAGACACTTGATACAAACTACGATATTCCTACTACTGTTGAGGAGCTTGAAGGCTTTATTCAGCTGAATTCATTCGGACTTCATGCTTTTGTTGATAAATTCGGCCTTGCTATGGATTACGACGATATCAAATTCTGTCAGGATTATTTCCGCAATACAGAAAAGCGTAATCCTACAATTACCGAAATCAGAATGATTGATACATACTGGTCTGACCACTGCCGTCATACAACCTTCCTCACAAATGTTGAGAATGTTGATATCAGAACTCCTTACATCAAGGATACCTACGATATGTACCTGAATGTAAGAGAGGAGCTTGGCAGAACGGACAAGCCTGTTACTCTTATGGACATTGGCACGCTTGCTGCAAAGAAACTCAAGGCTGACGGACTCCTTCCGGACCTTGATGAGAGCGAAGAAATCAATGCTTGCTCCGTTAAGATCAAGGTTGACATAGACGGTCAGCTTGAGGACTGGATTCTCATGTTCAAAAACGAGACACATAACCACCCGACTGAAATCGAGCCTTTCGGCGGTGCTGCAACCTGCCTCGGCGGAGCTATCCGTGACCCGCTTTCAGGACGTTCCTACGTTTATCAGGCTATGCGTGTGACAGGTGCTGCAAATCCCCTTGTTCCTGTTGAGGATACTATTGCCGGTAAGCTTCCTCAGAGAAAAATCACAGTCGGAGCAGCCAACGGCTACAGCTCCTACGGTAACCAGATCGGTCTTGCTACAGGTCATGTTGCTGAGGTTTACCACCCGGGCTATGTAGCAAAGAGAATGGAAATCGGTGCAGTTCTTGGTGCAGCTCCTGCTGAAAATATCAGACGTGAAGCTCCTGTTCCGGGAGATATCGTAATCCTTCTCGGCGGAAAGACAGGCCGTGACGGCTGCGGCGGAGCAACAGGCTCTTCAAAATCACATACCCTTGATTCACTTGAAAGCTGCGGTGCAGAGGTTCAGAAGGGTAATCCGCCTGAGGAGAGAAAGCTCCAGAGACTCTTCCGCAATCCTGAGGTTACAAGAATGATCAAGCGCTGCAACGACTTCGGTGCAGGCGGCGTATCTGTAGCTATCGGTGAGCTGACCGACGGTCTCGTTATCAATCTGAATGCAGTACCAAAGAAATATGACGGTCTTGACGGTACTGAAATTGCAATCTCCGAATCTCAGGAGAGAATGGCTGTTGTCATTGCTCCGGAGGATCTTGATAAGTTCATGGAGGAGGCTGCAAAGGAAAATCTTGAGGCTACACTCGTCGCTGACGTTGTTGATGAGCCACGTCTGAAGATGAACTGGAACGGCAATACTATCATTGACCTTTCACGTGAATTCCTCAATTCCAACGGTGCTCCGAAATATACCAACATCGAGATTGAAGAGCCTGCTGAGGCTGAGGCTGAGGATATTTCCGATACAGCTGAGTCGTGGACAGAGCTTCTTTCAAACCTCAATGTGTGCTCACAGAAGGGACTTATTGAAAAGTTCGACTCGACTATCGGCGCAGGTACAGTACTCATGCCGTTCGGCGGAGTATACCAGATGTCTCCTTCACAGGCTATGGCTGCAAAGATTCCTGTGCTCAAGGGCGAGACAAATACCTGCTCACTTATGGGCTGGGGCTACAATCCCGATATATCTGAAAAGAGTCCGTATCACGGCGCAATGCTTGCTGTTATTGAATCAATCGCAAAGGTTGTTGCTGCCGGCGGTACATACAAGAAGTGCTGGCTGACCTTCCAGGAGTACTTTGAAAGAACCCAGAATGACGCAAAGCGTTGGGGCAAGCCTATGGCTGCGCTTCTCGGAGCCTTCAGAGCTCAGCTTGAAATGGGCTGCGGTTCAATCGGAGGAAAGGATTCAATGTCCGGTACCTTTGAGAATATCGACGTTCCTCCGACACTTGTATCATTTGCTGTTTCAACTGCTATGGCTGACAAGGTTGTTTCAACAGAATTCAAGTCCGCAGGCAGCAGTGTAATTATGATTGAGCCTGAATATGACGAGAATGGTCTGCCGAAGTTTGACAGCGTCAAGGCGTGCTTTGACAAGGTTGAAAAGCTTATCGCTGACGGCAGAGCAAATGCAATCTGGACAGTAGGCTACGGCGGTGTTGCAGAGGGTATTGCAAAAATGTGCTTCGGCAACAAGATTGGTTTCGAGTTTACTGTACGTCTCAGCGGAAAGCAGCTCTATAAGCCATGCTACGGTGCATTCGTTATCGAGCTTAATGGAGCGGCAGCAGCTGGTGAAAATGTAATCGGTAAGACTATCAGCGATTATAAGATTCTTTCTATGGACTATACAATCGGACTTGATAACCTCCAGAGAGTATGGGAGGGCAAGCTTGAGCCTGTATTCCCATGCAGAATCAAGACTACTGACGCTACTCCGCAGACATATTCAGCTCCGAACAGAATCCAGCTTTCAGCTTCAATCAAGGCAGCTAAGCCGAGAGTTCTTATTCCTGTATTCCCCGGAACAAACTGTGAATACGATACAGCACGTGCTTTTGAAAAGGCAGGCGCTAAGCCCGAGACTGTTGTAATCCGCAACCTGTCAGCAGGTGATATTGAGGAGTCGGTAAGCTACTTCGAGAGAGCTATCAGACATTCTCAGATTATAATGATTCCCGGCGGCTTCAGCGGCGGTGACGAGCCTGAGGGAAGCGGTAAGTTCATTACAGCATTCTTCCGTAATCCTAAGATAAAGGATGCAGTTCATGATCTCCTCAAGAACCGTGACGGACTTATGCTCGGTATCTGCAACGGCTTCCAGGCACTTATAAAGCTCGGACTTGTACCATTCGGTGAGATTGTTGACATGACTGATGAGTCACCGACACTGACCTTCAATACCATTGCACGTCACCAGTCGATGATGGTAACTACAAGAATAGCGTCAAACAAGTCTCCATGGCTCTATGGCTGTCAGGTAGGCGATATTCATACTATCCCGATTTCACACGGCGAGGGTCGCTTTGTAGCACCGCCAAGCCTTATTCAGCAGCTTGCAAATAACGGGCAGATTGCTACACAGTATGTTGACCTTGACGGAAATCCGACAATGGATATCCGTTATAATCCGAATACTTCAATTGAAGCTATCGAGGGTATAACCTCACCTGACGGACGTGTACTCGGAAAGATGGGTCACTCTGAGCGTAAGGGAAGCTATATCGGCAAGAATGTTGACGGCAACAAGGACCAGAAGATATTCGAGAGCGGCGTAGCTTACTTCAAGTAATATATTATACAGTCAGTGCTGCACGGAATCTGTGCAGTGCTGAACGTAACCAACTGTCTGGGTGACCGTAAGGTTTATCCACGCTTTGAGCCTGCATGATTTTGTGCAGGCTCTATATTTTTCTATTGACTAATGAGAAAAAATAGTATATAATATAATGTGTAAAGCTGTATTTTTATAGCTATTGCTCCGCTAATTATACTTTGCCGGAAAGACGAAAACAGAAAAATTTTATCAGGTCATGCTGGCGTATTTCAAGTTTTTATGACACAGAGAAATTTTATTTGTGCTGAGAATTTGACGGTAAGGCTTAGTTTTGGGTGCAATATAATCAATTGAAACAAGGAGCTGACAGTATGAAAAATATCTTATTTGCTGCTTCGGAATGTGTTCCGTTTATCAAAACAGGCGGACTTGCCGATGTTGTTGGTGCGCTTCCACAGTATCTCAATAAGGACGAATTTGATGTCAGAGTTATTATACCGTATTATACCTGTATCCCGTCAAAATACAGGAATGAATTTAAGTATGTTACACACTTCTACATGGACTACGGTATGCGTACCGAGAAAATACACGTAGGAATAATGGAGTATGAGTATAACGGAATCAAGTTCTATTTTGTGGATAACGAATACTATTTCAATGGAGATACGCCGTATTCATCTGATTTGAAATGGGACATAGAACGCTTTACATTCTTCAGCAAGGCAGTTCTTGCAATGATGCCCGTTATAGATTTCAGACCGGACATTATTCACTGTCATGACTGGCAGGCTGCACTTATTCCTGTGTTCCTGCATTCTACATTTGCTACAAATCCGTTTTACAGCTCAACAAAGACAATCATGACCATTCATAACCTGAAATTTCAGGGTGTATGGGATGTCAAAACCTTCAAATATAATACCGCTCTTCCGGATTATATGTTTACTCCCGATAAGCTTGAGTTCCATGAGAATGCAAATATGCTCAAGGGAGGACTTGTCTATGCGGACTACATCACAACAGTCAGCGAGACATATGCCGAAGAAATCAAATATCCATTCTATGGAGAAAAGCTTGACGGACTTCTCCGTGCACGCTCGGCTTCTCTGCGAGGCATCGTAAACGGTATTGATTATAACGTGTTCAATCCTTCGGACGACAAGCAGATTTTCGCTGAATACAGCTCAAAGAATTTCAAGAAGAACAAGGCTGTCAACAAGGAAAAGCTTCAGGCAGAGCTTGGACTGCCGGTAGACAAGGATAAGTATATGATAGCTATAATCTCCCGTCTTACCGACCAGAAGGGTCTTGACCTCGTAAACTACGCTATCGAGCAGATATGCGACGAGTTTACGCAGTTTGTTGTAATCGGTACAGGCGATCCGAGATATGAAAATATGTTCAAGCATTATCAGTGGAAATATCCGGACAGAGTTTCTGCAAATATTCTTTATTCGGACGCTCTGGCACATAAGCTTTACGCAGCTGCTGATGCTATGCTTATGCCGTCACTGTTTGAACCATGCGGTCTTACACAGCTTATTTCGCTCAGATATGGTACAGTGCCGATAGTCCGTGAGACAGGAGGTCTGAAGGATACGGTACAGCCTTACAATGAGTTCGACGCTACAGGAACAGGCTTCTCGTTTGCAAATTACAATGCTGATGAAATGCTCGGAGTAATCAACTACTCCAAGAAGGTATATTATGAGCATCGTAGTGAATGGGACAAAATGGTAAAGCGTGGCATGGAGACTGATTTCTCATGGAACAGCTCCGCAAGACAGTATGAAGGAATGTACGACTGGATGATAAATTGGTAATGAAGAAAGCAACAATTAAAGGTGCGATTTTTGATATGGACGGACTTATGCTTGACACTGAAAAGCTTCTTGTCCGTTTCTGGATTCAGGCTGCAGCAGATTTCGGCTACGAAATGACTATGGAGCACGTTCTGGGAATCCGCAGTCTTTCAAGGAAATATTCCGTGCCTAAGCTGAAAGGAATTTTCGGCGAGGAGTTCCCGTTTGAACAGGTCCGCTCACGCAGAATAGAGCTGATGAACACATATATTGACGAGCATGGCTTCGACGTTAAAAAGGGACTGTTTGAGCTGCTTGATTTTCTCAGGGAAAACGGTTATAAAATTGCTGTTGCGACTGCTACTGACCGTGAAAGAGCCATGATGTATCTGGGCAGAATATGTGCGCTTGACTATTTTGACGCAATAATCTGCGGAGATATGGTGAAAAACGGCAAGCCTGAGCCTGATATCTACCTGACTGCCGCTGCCGGTCTTGGACTTGAACCTTCAGTATGCGCCGCATTTGAGGATTCGCCGAACGGCTTGAAATCGGCGTATGCAGCAGGATGCAGCGTTATAATGATTCCTGACCTTACACAGCCTGATGATGAGCTGCGTCCGATACTGAGCGCAGTTTATGAAAGTCTTGACAAGGCGGTTGACTTCTTTGAGAGGAGGTCTTTGAAATGAGTGTTTCCGAGATTTTTGAAATTCCGCTTTTTTACTATTTTGACAGCGGAAATGATTATTCCGGCAGCAAAGGAGACTTTTCCTATAAGATTATCACAGGGGAGAAGCTGAAATGTCTCACATGGCATGGCAGACTTTGCTCCATGAAGGCAGAGATTGAAAACGAAGAAGAATTTGACCGTACACAGGAAGGCTTCAACGCCATGATAAAATGGCTTGAGGAGCGATATAAACAAAAATAACCGAAAAAACCGCACAGGATCATTTCAGGTCCTGTGCGGTTTTGTTTATAGAAAATGTATTATTCAGCTTCTTTTTCAGGTTCGATAACCGGAGCGTCAACAGCGTTTTTACGCACGCTTTCAATACCGTTCTTACAGCTGTCCTTCTTTACATAGCCCTCACTGACTGCAATAATTTCTCCGTTTCTTGCCTTCAGTCTGAATCTGAATTCGCCTGCCTTATCCTTATAAATTTCAAATTTAGGATGAGTCTGAGCTTCAAATCCTTCAACGGTCTGGTCCTCAAGGTTTGCAACAGGAGCATTTTTTGCTACACTTGCAATGCCGTTCTTGATACTTGCAAGGCTGTTGTAAACCTCGCCGCCTGTAGCGATAACTTCTCCGTTACCTGCCTTAAGGCTGAATGTAAATCCTGTTTTAGTTTCTTTGATGATAAATTTTCCCATGTTTTTCAACACCTTTCAGTGATATAGTACTATAATTATAGCTTAAATGTATAAATTTGTCAATAGGTCTGAACGGCTTTTGTAAAAAATCCCCGATAGTTTTGCACTGTCGGGGATTTAAAACTGAACTTTCTTTTGTAATTTTTCTGTTAGGTAATGCGAGCTAACATCGTGGAATTATCCCTTTGGACCGGTCAGATTGATTAAAGTCATCTGATTTTCATATTCATCAATCTGTCTGCTTTTTTCTTCTATCAATTTTTCTTTATTCTGCTTTTCTTCAGTAAGCTTCTCAAGTGATTCCTCTCTGACTGCTTTTTCAGATGTATTAAGCGGAAGATCATGAATATTAATTATTGAGTTATCAATCTTTGTTATCTCGTCTTTTAGTTTATCAATATCATTTTCAAGAAGAGAAATATTATTCTGAATCTGTTCTGTCATATCGTCACTGTATTTTGAAGCGAAGCCCAGATCGTCCGCATAGAATTGTTTAGAGGTTTCATAACCCGAAGCTTTGAATTCTACGGTCAGCGGAGCATATGATGAAAGCTCCATCAGTTTTTGTGGAAAATAGATAACATGATTAAGCTTTGATGTATTGCTGACAGGAGCGTCGATATTGCTGACAAGAGTATGACTATAATTAGAGTAAAGACGCATTTTAAGGGGCTTTTCTGTATGAGTCATACCGGGATTGATAAAGTAGAACGAGAAATTGTCAGCATTTGTTGTTTTTTCATTGCCGAAAAGCTCAACCCTGCTGAAAGCAGACTGATTATTCTGAGGTGCTGCGGAGGTACCGTCATAGTAAAGCGAGTTTTCCCACAGAAAGTCTGAATTGGAAATATCAAGTGTATTTATGACAGGGCTGTCGTCAAACTTGCTGACAAGATAATTTGATTTGATATCATAATAATAATAGACATTATCCTCAATGATACCCCTGTGATAATAGAGGACCGATGTTGTAAGCGGATAAATTTCATTATTATCAGTTTTGAAATAGCATAAGCTGCTGTAGCTTGCTGCCGAAACGGCGTAGCCCTCCTTATCGACGGTATTGCCCATTACATTGACATCGAAGTTTCCCTCAACGGTATCGGCGCAATCAGAGACTCTGCCATAAAACGGCATTGTTGATTTCTGTATATCGTTCAGCTCCTGCTGAGTGAATTTTGCTCTGGAATCCGCAGCAGCAATGAAGTTTTCGTCCTCATACTCTCCGCTGTATTCGACAGCGTAGAGCTGATTTGTGAGGTTTTCTCCGCACTGCTTCACAAAAATTCTTACCTTGACATCTTTATTTTTATTTTCCTCAAACGGACAGCTGTAGAGAGGGTGCACAAGCATATCATTAGTGATATAGTAATCAAGATAAACGTCATAATAGGTGTAATCGAAAGAAGCAGTTTCCTCGTTTATTTCCTCGATAATTTCTGAATATAGCTTTTTCTCAGCTTTTTCGTTCATATTTGTCATGATATTATTTACTATGGCAGTTTTAGGAATTATACCGATAAAGAGTACTAATGCAGCTGCAGCAGATACCCATTTCAGTACAGGGAATCTCCTGCGCTTACCGGTTACGTTTTCAAGGCCGCTTACTGTTAGCTCGCTTTCGAAAAAATCCGCATTTTTTTCAGGAAAAGCTCTTGCGGAAATCTTGTCAAAGCAGTCAACAGACGAAGAAAGCTCATCCATTTTATTTTTCAGTAATTCTTCGAATTCCTGATTTCCGTTTAAATTATTGTTTTTCATTGGTCAGCACCTGCCTTTTCCTGTAATATGGCAATAGCTTTTTTGTACCTTGATTTTATCGTACTTTCCGGGCACTTCATGATTTTTGCTATTTCTTTGAAGGTCAGCTCTGCACAGCATTTCAGTACAACTATCTGTTTTTGCTTGTCGTTGAGATGTTTAAGAAGCTGATTTATATAAATACTGTCCTCGACAGTCTGTTCAGCCTCGCCGTAGCTCTGGATAATAAAATCGTTGAGGTCTCTTTTATATCTTCGGCGAAGCTCCAATGCAACGTTGCGTGCGATTTTCAGAATGAAGCCTTTTCCGTCTCCCTTGGCTGCCGAGAAGCGTTTTATCTGAGTCAGCCTTACGAAGGTTTCGGTAACGCAGTCCTCTGCCAGATGGTAGTCAGCCGTTATACTGAATGCTACAGCAAAAACACTGCTTTTGAACATAGTATAAAGCGTGCTGAGACTTTCTTTTGATGTGGCGCAGCATGAGATAAGCTCGTTAACTCTGTTGCTGGAGCTGACTGTAGGATCCAATGAAGTAAATGAAGCTAAAATTGTACCGTCACCTCCGGCGAGAAATTTTGTATCGGCAGTCATGGTCTCACTCCCTTTTTTGAAAAAATCTCTGATATGCAGGTTATAAATCTGCTTGGCTCTGAAGATTTTTTGAAAGCTTTCACATATAAGTGATTTTAGAGGGCAAAAAAGACGAAAAAAACAAAAAAATTTTTTGATTTTTGTTATCTCGAGCTAACACCATTGATTGCAACTGTTTTTTCTTTCGATTTAGAATTTTCGTCAGTGGTTATGTCTGGCTGCTGAGTATAAATATAATGAACTGCAGCGGGAAAACTATTTTATTCACTAACATTATATCATGTTAAAAAAATATTTTCAAGAAAATTATTCGGAAAGTATTGACAAGTGGGAAAAGATGTGATATATTAAACACATGAGCAAATGTTCATGTGTTTGGAAAGGGACTGGTAGTATGGAAAAAAATTATACTGTAATTAATCTTAACTGCGCTCATTGCGGCGGTAAAATCGAGGAGGCAATAAATAAGCTTGATGGAATAGAGTCTGCTGTGCTGAATTTTCCCATGAGGAAGATAAAGGTAAAGGGGAAAGCGGACGAAGAAACGCTCAGGCTTATGAATGAAATTGCAGGTTCTATTGAGCCGGGTGTTGAAATCCGTCCGCTGGCATCTGAGAAGCAAAAGAGTCACAGTCATGCTTGTGGCTGCGAGCACGACCATGAACATTCTCACAGCGATGAGAACAGAGGGGTGCTGGAAATTTTATTGTTTGCAGCAGGTGTAATTCTCTTTGCTGCGGCGGTAATCAGCGGTAAGCTGACCGATTTCAGACCGATAACGCTGAGTCTTTATGTAGCTGCATATCTGATTCTTGGTTACAGGGTTTTAATTGCGACCTTTAAAAATATCAGGGCTAAAAATTTTTTCGACGAAAACTTTCTGATGACCATAGCTACTATCGGAGCATTTATTCTTGGCGAGTATGCCGAAGCAGTTGGAGTCATGCTGTTTTTCAAAATCGGTGAGCTGTTTGAGAATTATGCTGTTTCACGAAGCAGAAAGGCAATTACTGATGTTGCAGGACTTAAAGTTGAAGAAGCAGATGTACTTGTTGGCGACGAGTTTGTGAGAGTTCCTTCGGAAAATATAAAAATTGGTGATATACTGCGTATTAAAACGGGTGAGCGTATTGCTGCGGACGGAATTGTGGAGTCAGGTGAGTCGAGAATAGACACCTCAGCAGTCAACGGAGAGCCTGTCCCGAAGTCGGTGCGCAAAGGTGACGCTGTAATGTCGGGCTGTATCAATCTTTCGGATACGTTTACACTTCGTGCAACGGCGGCTGCGGATGACTCAATGATTTCAAAGATTGCGCAGGCTGTTGAGGATGCCTCGGCAGCAAAGCCTGAGATTGACCGTTTTATAACACGCTTTGCAAAGGTATATACCCCGATAGTGATAGCTATTGCTGTTCTGACTGCAATAATTCCGTCAATAATCACAGGTAACTGGAGCAAATGGGTTTATTCAGCACTGACCTTTCTTGTAATCAGCTGTCCGTGTGCGCTGGTGCTGAGCGTACCGCTTGCCTATTTTTCGGGAATTGGTGCAGCTTCAAAGCTTGGGATTCTCTTTAAGGGAGGAAATTCTGTTGAAGCTCTGGGCAAGGTGAAAGCCATAGCCTTTGACAAAACAGGTACACTTACAAACGGCAGCTTTACTGTTACAGAGATAAAATCCTGTGGCTCGCTGAGCGAAAGAGAGCTTCTTGAAATCTGCGGAAGCTGCGAGCAGACCTCAGCACATCCCATTGCGCAGAGCATTGTTGACTATTGCCGTGAAAGCTCTGTGGAGCTTGTTGAGCCGGAAAAGTCAGGGGAGCTTGCCGGACGTGGCGTTTCCGCAGTGATTGACGGAAAAACGATACTTTGCGGAAATGAAAGACTGATGAAGGAGAAAGGCATTGGTCTGCCTGATATGAACGCAGTATCAGTGGGAAGTGTGGTGTACATTGCCGTCAATAGTAAGCCTGAGGGCAGGATCATTGTTTCAGATACTATAAAGAAAACCTCAGTAAGGGCTGTTGCGGAGCTGAAGAAAATAGGAGTGCGTACAGCAATGCTGACGGGAGACAAATCCGAAAATGCAGAAGCTGTAGCCGGACAGCTTGGGATTGACTATGTAAAGGGAGGACTTCTTCCTGATGAAAAGCTGGCTGAGATATGCAGAATCCGCAGTGAATCCGGAGCGGTTATGTTTGTCGGCGACGGCATCAACGACGGACCTGTACTTGCCGGAGCTGATATCGGAGGAGCTATGCATACAGGAGCTGATCTTGCTCTTGAAGCTGCTGATGCTGTATTCATGAATTCAGAGCCTGAGGCAGTGGTCACAGCAAAAAGAATAGCAGACAGAACGGTGAAAATCTCCTACCAGAATATTATTTTTGCACTTTTTATTAAAGCGGTTGTTCTGGTTCTTGGCCTGATCGGACGTCCCGATATGTGGCTGGCGGTTTTTGCGGATTCGGGAACAGCAATGCTGCTTATACTTAACTCAGTAAGAATATTGAAAACAGGGAAGTACAAATGATTTTGTACAGTATTGCCTGAAGTTAATTCTGCACAAAAAGTAGCGAAAAAGCCCGGACAGACCTTGACTAAAGCTGCAATATATGGTATAATTTTATGATTGATTTTAAGGTTTTGTTCAGGAGCTGAATATATGGATAAGGTAAATGAAATTATAGGCAAAATAGACGATTATGTGTGGGGAATCCCTCTGATAGTGCTGATAATTTCCTGCGGAATTCTTATGACTGTGCGTGTGGGCTTTCTTCAGATCAGAAAGCTCGGATTATCGTTGAAATATATGGTAAGCAATGAGGAATCGGGAAACGGTGAGGTCTCAAGTTTTGCTGCCCTGTGCACTGCTCTTTCAGCAACTGTCGGTACCGGAAATATTGTCGGTGTTGCAACAGCGATAGCTGCCGGAGGTCCGGGAGCTCTTTTCTGGATGGAGGCAGCTGCATTTTTTGGTATGGCAACAAAATATGCAGAGGGACTGCTTGCTGTAAAATACCGTATAAAGGACGAAAACGGAAATATTCTCGGCGGACCGTTCTACTACATAGAAAATGGCTTGGGAAAGAGCTGGAAATGGCTTGCGAAGCTCTTTGCACTGTTCGGACTTCTTGCAGGACTGCTGGGAATAGGTACAATTACTCAGATTAATGGAGTAACATCTGCTGCAAATGATTTCTTTGACCCGAATGCGAGCTTCACGGTTTCGCTTTTTGGCAGAGACTATACATGGACAACTATAATTTCAGGCTTTATTATCACCCTTCTGGCAGCTCTTATCATTATCGGCGGTATAAAGAGAATAGCAACTGTTTCTGAAATAGTTGTTCCGGCAATGATATTGATTTATGTTATAAGCTGTCTTATTATCATTGTATGTCATATAAAGGAAATTCCGTCGGCTGTGGCAGATATAGTCAAGGGAGCGTTCGGAATCCGTCCGATAGCCGGAGGTATTGCCGGATTTGCTGTAGTAAAGGCTTCAATGCAAAGCGGCGTTGCAAGAGGAATCTTCTCTAATGAGGCTGGTCTTGGTTCAGCGCCGATAGCTGCGGCTGCGGCAAAAACAAAGGAGCCTGTAAGACAGGGTATGGTAACAATGACAGGTACTTTTATAGATACGATTATTGTGTGTACTATGACAGGACTTGCAATTGTAATGGCAGGCAGCTATGAAAAGGGACTTAAGGGCGTATCAATTACTACTGATGCATTCAGCTATGGACTGCCGTTTCCTGAGAGAGTGTCTGCATTCTTACTGATGATATGCCTTGCGGTTTTTGCATTCACGACAATTCTTGGCTGGAATTATTACTCTGAGAGATGCCTTTCTTATCTTACAGGTTCTAAGAAAAATGTAACTGCAGTTTATAAATGGGTATATATTGCCGCAGTATTCATTGGTCCGTATCTGACTGTAGAGGCTGTATGGAAGCTTGCAGATATATTCAACGGACTTATGGCATTGCCTAATATTGTTGCCCTGATTGGTCTTTCGGGAGTTGTTGCCTCTGAAACCAAGGATTATCTTACAAGATTAAAAGAAGGAAAAATCAAAGACTGATAAATGAAGGGACTGCAATATACGCAGTCCCTGAGCTTTAATATTGACAAATTTACTGATATATGATAAAATTATTTTCGCAAATAAATATTTTAAAATACTGTAATTTTTATCTCAGTTAAAAATAGGGTATAATAATACAGTATTTGATACCAGGAAAGGGATTAATATGAAAAACAAAAAAATCTTATGCGCTTTTCTTACGGCTCTCCTTGCTGTTTCTGCAGTATCATGCGGAAGCTCCGATGAATCTTCAGAGGAAAGCACTACCGGAACCTCTGAAGCAGTAACCGAAGATACATCTGCTGAAAAGGAAAGCACTGATGTTTCAGAAAATACCACAGAAGCAGAAACCGAAAAATCCGCTGATAATGTAGACATCAATGATTATATTACCTCTGAGCAGCCTGAGCCAGCCCTCTGGAAGGTCACTGATAAGGAAAGCGGAAATGAACTGTATATGATGGGTACTATCCATATTGCAGGCGATAATACATTCCCGCTGCCTGACTACATTATGGACGTTTATGAAAGCTGCGACGGTATTGCTGTTGAATACGATGTAAATGCCATTGAGAGCGATTATTCACTTATGCAGGAATTCGTCTTTTCTATGGCATATGCCGATGGTTCAACAATCAAGGATCATCTTTCCGAGGAAACCTATGAAAAGGCAAAGGGATATTTTCAGGAAATCGGTCAGTACAACGAGCTGCTTGATATCTACACCTCCGGATTCTGGATTTCACAGATCCAATCAATGGCTCTTCTCAGCATTGAAAATATGAACAGCAGCGGCGTAGACGCAACATTTCTGTCGTATGCAGCTGAGGATAACAAGGAAATAGTTAATATCGAAACCCTTGAGATTCAGGCAGCTGCCATAACTGCCTATTCAGACGAGCTTGCTGACTATCTTCTTGAAGATCTGATTGATAATATTGACGATGTAGAGTCTCTTGCCGAAACCTTTGGTGAAATGTACAACGCATGGGCTGACGGGGATATTGACCTTCTTGCTGATATAGACTCTGATACCGAGGGAATACCCGAAGAACTGATCGACGACTATATGGAATATCAGAATTTTGTGGTAAATGAAAGAAATGAGGGCATGGCTGAAAAGGCTGCTGAGTTCATTGAAAACGGCGATAATTACTTCTTCATGGTAGGTGCGCTGCATTTTGCAGGCGACAATGGTGTTGACGATATGCTTGAGGATATGGGCTATACTGTTGAAAGAATTGCATAAGCAACAGTCGGATAAGATTTATTCAAAAGTATTTTTCTGAGACTATATATAATAAGCCCTGTGCGGAATACAGTAATTCTGCACAGGGCTTTGATTATTTTTTGATATAATTATGAGTAACTGCTTTGATATGACATGTTATCTCAGCTCCTTGATTGCGAAAGGAGTTATCAGAATAAGAATCATACAAACAGGACAGATATATTTAATCATTACGTTGTAGAGCTTCTTTGAACGGAATTGCTTTCCGCCGTATGTAACCTCCTCCTCAACGTATTTTGTCTTGACGATGTAGCCGATGAAAATACAGGTCAGGAATGCAACAATCGGCATCATGATACTATTTGTAATGAAATCAAAGAAATCAAGAATCTGCATATCAAAGAGGGTAAAATCAGACCATTCGCTGTAACCAAGAACAGACAGGATACCGAGTCCGAGAGTTAATACGATTACCAAAAGACAACTTTTCATACGATTCAGTCTGAATTTTTCCATAACTACAGAAACAACAGTTTCCATAAGCGAGATTGACGAGGTAAGTGCAGCAAGAGCAACGAGAATAAAGAAGACAGTTCCGATAAACTGACCTGCCGGCATTGATTCAAATACCTTAGGCAGAGTTATGAACATAAGTCCGGGACCTTTGTTAAGAGCACTTTTGTCTCCTCCGGAAAAAGCAAAAACAGCAGGAACGATAATAAGTCCGGCAAGGAAAGCAACGAGAGTATCAAAAACTTCAATATGTCTTACAGAGCCTTCAAGAGAGTCCTCCTTGCGCATATATGAGCCGTATGTAACCATGATTCCCATAGCAAGAGACATTGAATAGAATAGCTGACCGACTGCTGCGGCTATTGTTTTCAGATAATCTGAAGGTTTATATCCCTTGACATTTGGAAGAATATAGTATTTAAGACCTTCTGCAGCACCGTCGAGAGTCAGTGTATAAATTGCAATTCCGATAATCAGCACAAGCAGCACAGGCATAAGGAACTTGCTGACCTTTTCAATACCCTTTTCAACACCCAGCATAACAACAACAGCAGTCAGAACAACGTAGATGATGAAAAAAATAGTAGGCTCTTTAACTAAGCTTATGAAATGCTCAAAAAATGTAAGCGAAACCTCAGGCTCAGAGGTTGCATAAGAAGCATTTGCAGCTTCAGCTCCATCACCTGTTATAAAAACGCAGGTATATTTAAGCACCCAACCGCCTATAACGCAGTAATACGGGAGAATCAGCAGAGGTACTGCCGCCGCAAGCCAGCCGAGCGGAGCAAATTTCTTATTGATTGACTTATATGCGCCGATAACACTTTTTCCTGTTCTTCGTCCGATAGCCAGTTCGGTAAGCATTAATGCAAAGCCGAAGGTTACTGCGAATATGAGATAAGTGAGGAGGAAAACACCTCCGCCGTATTGAGCGGCAAGATAAGGGAAACGCCATATATTGCCAAGTCCTACCGCAGAACCCGCTGCAGCAAGTATAAATCCAAGCTTACTGCCGAATCCGCCTCTTTCTGAAGCAGTTTTTTTTGTTTTTTCCATGTCAGTTTAAAATTCCTTTCGTCTTTTAATGAATAATTGTGTCGCTTATGTTGTAAGACCGAAGCCCTTTTCAAGCCATACCTTGTTTTTTTCTATATCATCAACATCTGAGTACCATGGCATTGAAAGCTTACCGGTGAAGCCTGTTTTTCCGACAAGTACATTTGCAACACCGCTGCCCTCAGTACCGGGGAGTCCGCACATCACAATACTGTCCCAATCATCCTCATACTCATCAATGATGACGTTTCTGCCGGCTACAATAAGAGTAACCGTAGGCTTTCCGAGCTCTTCCGCAAGCTTAATGGACTCCTTGTTCTTTTTAAGGCCATGACTGCCTGTAACAGATAAATCAGCCGTATCACCGTGCCATTCCGCATAGGGCTGCTCTCCGAGACAAAGCAGCGTGATATCAGCCGACTCTGCTTCATTTTCATCTGTAATGACAGTGATATCATAATCGGAGGCGATTTCTTCAAGTCCCTCAAGAATAGTTGTAGTACCTGGGATAAATTCGTTGTTCCATTCAGCGTCTGTGATACCGTTCCAGTCTCTTGTCCAGCCGCCGCACTGGACTCCGCTGTCGTCAGCAGCAGGCCCTGTCACAAAAATTTTCGTTCCTTTTTTCAGAGGAAGCAGATTATTTTCGTTTTTGATGAGAACCTGACTTTTTTCAACAAGCTTTTCTGCAAGGTCTCTGTATTCCTGTGAACCTGTTTCCTTCTGCACAGTAACAATATTATCCATATACGGGTCATCGAATAAACCGGCATCAAGCTTGAGCTGAATGATACGTGTAACAGCGTCGTCCATTCTCTCCTGAGAGATACTGCCCTCCTCGACAGCTTCAACGAGGTATTCTGCGCAGATATCAAAGGTATCAGGCTCCATAAGCCAGTCAATACCTGCATTTACAGCAGTGATAATCTGCTGCTTATAGTCTGAGGTGCTGTTGATATTCTGAATGGAATTCCAGTCGCTTACTATAACACCGTCAAAGCCAAGGTCTCCTCTGAGAACATCGGTCAGATAGTGGGCATTTTCGTGCATTTTAACACCATTCAGAGAGCTGTGGCTGACCATGATCGACTGTACTCCCATTTCAATGAGATTTTCATAAACAGCGAGCTGTTCAGCAATTTCAGCATCGGAAAGCTCAGCGTTTCCTCTGTCGATAAGACGATTGTAGCCTTCACTCTGTTCACCTGTACCGAAGGTGACGCTGCCGTCGCCGATGAAATGCTTTGCACAGGCAACAACTCCGCCGTCAAGCAGTCCCTGAGTATATGCGGAGCTCAGCTCCCCGACAAGCGCAGGGTCAGAGGAATAGCTCTCGTAGGTTCTTCCCCAGCGAGGGTCCTCCGCAACCGCAACACAAGGGGAATAGTTCCAAAGCATATTGGAGAGCTTTATTTCGTCAGCAACCGCAAGTCCCATCTGATAGGTAAGCTCAGTGTCATCAGCAGCACCGATATTGATATTGTGCGGGAAAATAACCGTGTTCAGACAGTAATTGACTCCATGTACGGAATCCTGACCGTAAATGAATGGGATAGGCGAATCAGCCTTCAGGGCATTATTCTGATATCCGTCAATAATAGCATTCCATTCAAAGGCAGTGTGGGCTGTTGGAGCGAATTGCGAGAGTATACTTCCGTAGCAGTAATCTTTCATATCGGATTTACCGGTATTGTAAATAGCAGGTATTACCATCTGATACGCCTTTTCCTCATTGGTGAGAGTTGCGGTGATTTCCTCAGCGGTCATACCGGCATATGGAGCATCATCGTTATCGTTAGTATCAGCAGTTTCTTTTGTTGCAGGCTGAGTTTCTGTTATTGCAGAGGTTACGGCAGCTTCGGATGTGACCTTGCTGACATCCGGAGAAGACGCACAGCCTGTTGAAGAAAGTGTGATAAGTATGGAAAGAATTGCGCTGAATTTTTTAAAATTCATAATAAGATTCCTTCTTTCAGCATGAATTATAGTTAATCTATCGTACTGCCTGTAAATAATCAGCATTTCTATTATAGCATATATAGTTTTATTATGTCAATTATCAGATAATAATGTCTGTATAAGATTCACGCATAATATTTCAGACTGCTGTTGCAGCAGAATTTCTTACAAATAAAGCCGTTGATTTATTTGTAAGAAATTTCTTTGTTGCATTTCTCTGAATTCTGCATAAAATAATGTAAGCAGCAATATGATATACGCCGTCCGTAAGTAACTCTTGTGAGTTCGTGAACAGCTTCGGACAAAAGGCGCAGCGTATTAACGGACGCAGGCGCAGCTTTCAGCGCTTTATCGGACGGCTGTTTCATATAGATTCAGCTCCCACATTTTTATGTGGGAGCTGAAAAAAGTATTGCATTACATAAACATAGCAGTCTTGGCAGAATTACAAACAATCTGATTCAGACACCGGACTATTCTTGTTCTTCATCAGCTTTCTCAGCCTCGGTTGCTTTTTCTGTTTTCTGAATTTTCACCTTAGGCTTTGTAACAGACCAGACCTTATCCGAAGCAAGGCATGAGATTGAAACATCATAGGTGAATTGTTCGGACGAGGTATCTGCATTTAGGAGATTTGCGTCTGCTGAAAAATCAGAAGGAACAAGATCGTCGATTATATTTGCAGGTCCTACGATATCAATGGTAAGACTTTTCGTAAGAATTTCATAATCGTAGTCATTGTTTGGTTTATTTGTGATTTTCATATTTTCAGGACCGAGGGTAATCTGTTTTTTGGCAAGCTCTGCATCATCAAGAGTAACAGTGACTGTTTCAAGGTCTGACATATTTATCATATTACTTGCCTCAAGGATACTGGTGATATTGAATGTACGTGTATAATCCATATCAAGGTCACTGAGAGGAATGCTGCCGATTTCAAGGATATCGGGTATTTCAGACTGACTGTTTTTCGAAGCAATTGTAATTGAGTCTGCCGACATTTTCAGCTTTACAGAGCTCTGATCGAATTCAGCCGGGAGGTATACCAGTTTAACGGCGAGTCCGACTGTTTTCTGCGTCAGGACAGGAATATTAATCATAAAGCTTGATGTATCAAGCTTCATCATTGATTGGTCGATAAGTGTTCCGTCCTCGGAATAAAGCTGGACTTCATCACTTGAGAGTGTATATGAAGAATCGAGAGAGAGCTTTTTTTCGGAGACAGCATAAACCGTTGAAATTTTAGCAAGCTTGGCTGAAGGACCGGTAATGCTTATAACATCAGGCTCACAGGTAAATTCACTTGGATTGATAGTTTTTCCTTCCGCATAAGACACATTCGGTATTTTGGGAGTAACAGGAAACTGCTTTGTATCATATTTATCAAAAACCACATGTGCGGTTTCGGGTGAAATTGAGCTTACCTCATAATTAATACCGCTGTCGCTCCTGATTTTGATTGAGAGCGTTTTCTGACCTGTTGAGCTGACATTTTCCACATCGATATAGGCGGTAAGGCTGTCAGCATTAAGATTTCCGACCTGAGTACGGCTGCCTCGTATCTGCACATCAACACTCTTGACATCGCAGGAGATAACGCTCAGTCCGTTTTCCGCCGCATATGTACCGCTTATGTCAATATTTACAGGGATGTCCTTAATAGTTTTCGGAACGGATGGATAGAAGGTCATAGAAATAACAAACCATGCAAGAATTGCGATAAGAATCGAATAAATAGCAAGTGAGAGATTGTTTTTTGTTTTCATGACGAAAATATTTCTGATATTTTTTAAAAGCTTCATTTTTTGTTCCCCCTTTCAGAATTTGAGGAAAACAATTTTTTTCCGGGAAGACCGATTTCGGTTACATCCACGAAAATTTCTCTTTCAAGGAGTGTTTTCAGCTTTTCATGAGTATAATCCCTTGTCAGAACGCCGTTCATTGCAACAGAAATCTGTCCTGTTTCCTCAGAAACGACGATAACAATGGCATCAGAATTTTCACTCATACCGATAGCAGCTCTGTGGCGTGAGCCGAGCTTTTTATTTATAAGCTCATCCTTCTGCGGCTTTGGCAGGAAGCACGCTGCCGCAAGAATTATTCCGTCACGAAGGATAACTGCTCCGTCATGGAGAGGGGTTTTAGGATAGAAGATATTGCCGAAAACCTCTTTGCTTGGAGTTGCATTGAGTATAGTGCCTGTTTCAATCTGTTCGCCGAGACGCACATCACGCTCTACAACTATAAGTGCGCCTGTACAGGTAGCCGAAAGCTCAACGCAGGAATCGCAGATAGCTTCGATAGCCGGAGTCCATTTCACCTTCAGCTCATCTACGCTCTGACCGAAATTGAAGAAGCGTACTCCGAATTTGGTGCGTCCTGCTTTTTCAAGTGCACGCCGCAGCTCAGGCTGAAAGAGTATGATCATGGCGATAAGACCGATATCAAGGGTCTGTTTGAGGATATATGTAATTGTTTTAAGCTGAAAGAAATCGCTGATAAAATATCCGGCAAACAGAAAAAGGATACCCTTGAGAAGCTGACCTGCACGTGTTTCACGTATAAGCTTGAGGAGTATATATATAATGTAAGCAAGAATAAGAACATCAATTATGTCTATTAATTCAAGAGTGCTGATAATACTGAAAAAAGCATCTCTCACGTCATGTAAGGACATTTATACACATCCTTTCCGTAGAAAACCTGAAATAGTCTTTACACATATTTATAAAATATTTTTTTATTATGAGTATAATATTACTCATTAATGTTTATTTTTATGTACGAGGGTCTGAACCCTCGTGCTGACTGCACAATTACTCATAATATTATTGTACCACAAATTCAGATAATTTCAATAGCATTTTATGAATTTCCGTAATTTTTTATATTTTTAATTGAATTAGCAAGTCTTACAGCGTCACTTTCACGGCTGAATGCAGAGGGTGCAAAACGGACTGTGCCGCTATCTGTACCAAGCTGGGTATGAGCCAGAGCGGCACAGTGGAAGCCGGCACGGAGGCAAAAGCCCTGTTGTGCAAGAAGAGCGGCAGTTTTTTCAGGAGATATGCCTTTGATATTGAATGAAACAATCGGAACATATGATGACTGTGGATTTCTGTAGATAATAACGTTTCGTTCATGCTCAAGTTCAGAAATAAAACGACGGCAGATTTTTTCCTCATGGCTGAAAATCCTGTTGATTCCTGTTTTGTTGATGAATTCGATTCCTGCTTTTACAGACATTGCACCGATTATATTGATTGTTCCGCTTTCAAGACCATCCGGAAGGAAGTCCGGCTGTCTGAGACTTGAGGACGAGCTGCCTGTACCGCCCTGAATTATTGGCGATATTCTGAATTTTCCGTCTGAAATCAACAGACCCGTGCCTGTAATTCCGTAAAGCCCCTTGTGACCGGCAGTACATAGGATATTGATGCCGTCGCTGAGCTTTACGTCGATTATTCCGCAAGCCTGTGCACCATCGGCAATGAAACAGATATTACGTTCACGGCATAGCTGAGCAATTTCCCGATAAGGAAGAAGCTGACCAGTAACATTGCTTGCAAGAGTGCATACAATGGCTTTAGTATCTTTGCGGATAAGTGAACGGAAGCTCTCGATAGTACGGCTGTCCTCCGGAAAAACCTCTGCAACAGAGAGCGTAATCTTCTTATTTATAGCAAGCTCTGCAGCGGGACGGGCAGAGGAATTGTGCTCCATTCCACTGATAATCAGGTGACCTCCGCTTCTCATAATTCCTTGAACAGCCATATTCAGCGCATACGTGCAGTTGAGAGTGAATATGACATTTTCCGGCTCTGCACCAAAAAAACGTGCTGCTGTTTCTCTTGCGGAAAAAACCGCCTCCGAGGTGCGCATGGCGAGTGTGTGACCGCCTCTGCCGGCATTTCCTCCGTATTTTTCGATTGCTTCAGTAACAGCACGCTTTACATTCGGCGGTTTTGGATAGGTTGTTGCAGCATTATCAAAATTTATAAGCATATCAGGCACCTCCGTAAACTATATTTGTATACGGAACAGCGTATTTGTCAAGGATTTCCACAGCTCTGCGGCTGTCCCGGTAAACGTACAGAGAATATCCGCAGCTGCCTGCGGAAGCGTTTTCATTTCTTTTAATTTCACAAGGAAACCCTCTTGATTTCAGGAGCTTTTCGCTTTTTACAGCGTAGGTGTACGAGGGCATTTCCACAATGCAGACTGTCAAAAGTATCACCCCTGACCGCAATTGTGCAGTACAGCTGCATTTGGGTACATAATATTATATGTTTTTCCGAAGGCAATGGTTATTGTTATTTCCCTTATCTTGCTTTTCTTTCACTGCTTCATGCAGAGAATATGCAGATACGGCGGTTTCCTCTGCGTTTCACCTCGGTTCCGCTTATGAACAGATTCGCCTGTGAAATGGAATTATGTGTCTTGACTTTGCACGTAAAATAGGATATAATAATAATGTATATGTTCCTGCATTTTTCGTATAATAATGAAAAAATACAGGAGTGTGCATAGCTATGAAAAAAGAAAATGATAATAAAAATTCCACTGAGGAGCTGCTTGATGAAGCAGAGCTTGCGGAAAAATTAGGGCAGACTGTATCACAGAATGCCAAGCATCTTATTCACTGTCTGACAGTAATCGGACAGATTGAGGGTCATTATGTTCTTGCGGAGCAGAATAAGACCACAAAATATGAGCATATTATTCCGGCACTTGTCGCTATTGAACAGGACAGAAATGTAGAGGGACTGCTCATCATCCTGAATACCGTAGGCGGTGATGTGGAGGCAGGTCTTGCAATCGCTGAGCTTATTTCAGGTATGAAAACTCCTACCGTATCACTTGTAGTCGGGGGCGGTCATTCAATCGGTGTGCCGCTTGCAGTCAGTGCAAAGCGTTCGTTTATTGTTCCCTCAGCATCAATGACTATTCATCCGGTCAGAATGAACGGCACAGTTCTCGGAGTTCCGCAGACTCTTTCCTACTTTGATAAAATGCAGGCAAGAATTGTAAATTTTGTCCTTGAAAACAGTAAGATACGTGAGGAGAAGTTCCGTGAGCTTATGATGAATACCGAGGAGCTTGTTCTCGATGTCGGAAGCGTTGTAGAGGGAAATAAAGCAGTAGAGCTTGGGCTTATTGATGAGCTTGGCGGACTCAGTGACGCTATGGAATGCCTTTACGATATGATAGAAAGCAGCGGGAAAAGATATACGTGAAATTCCCGCAATTACGGGCGTACATTGTGCGCCCGTATGCAGATATATAAATACAGGACTGTGAATATATATGAGCACAGTTCAGGTAAGAACAAAATGGAGGAAAACAATGGCAGATACAAGAAAACGAGGAAGCGGACAGCCTGTATCCCGCAAGGAGGCTGTACGTGAGCAGCCTCATTTAAAAAATGAGCAGAATCAGTTCTGGTCGGTAATCCTGTTTGCTGCAGGTGTTCTGGTAGGACTTATGGTTTTGATTCCGGGTTCGGCAGGCTGGCATGGTATACATAATTTTCTGTTGGGAATGTTTGGCGTGTCCGCCTTTTTTGTTCCTGTGATATTGATTTACACGTCAATTCAGATAGGTATGGAAAAGAGTCAGGAATGTGTTGCCGGCAGAGCTGTCTGGGGAATTGCTCTCATGTTCCTTACAAGTGCGGCAATACAGATTTTTGTTGTCGGTGAGCTGCCCGGCTCAGGCTTTAAAAGCTTTATATCCTCGCTTTATAATGACGGCGTATCGCTGAAGGGCGGCGGTGTTGCAAGTGCGCTTATCGCCGGTATACTTATCAAGTTTTTTGGTGGTACGGGAGCAAGAATCATAACAGTTATCATGTTCTTTGTATTTGTAATGCTCCTCACAGGTTTGGGTCTGATAGATTTTTTCAAGCAGCTGAAAAGGCCGTTTCACTTTATCGGAAATATAATCGAGGGCTTGCAGAATGTGCTGGTAGGCGGTGAGTTTGAGGACGCTTTCGAGGATGACCTTGACGATGATAATGAGAAAAAGAGCTTCGATAAGGATCTTGAGGCTATAGAAATCATCAACAGCCGCAAGTCACAGTCAAAACAGGATACGGAAGCTTCTGCAGGAATATCGGCAGCTTCTGAGAGCAATGATTTTCTTTTTGATGTTCCGCTTCCGACTGATGAGCCTGTAAAGAAGAATAATCGTTCTGAAAGAGTAGATATTCCGACAGGCAGCAAAAAAGAATCCGAACCTGTTGACGAGGGACTTGAAATGCTTATTTCAAGAGCTGCTGAAAGCAAGGCCTCTCTTCCCGAGGCTGACGGTGAAGAAATTCAGACAGAGATTGAATACGAGCCGATTTATATGCTTCCGCCGCTTGATTTGCTGTCAATGCCTGAAATCCGTTCAAACAGTGCAGAGGCTGCTGCGGAAATGCGTGAAAAAGCAGATGTTATTGTAAATACTCTTCGCAGCTTCGGCGTGGAGGTAAAAATCAAGGACATTTTCAGAGGACCGTCAATCACACGATATGAGATTCAGCCCGGTGCAGGTGTAAAGGTTTCAAAAATCAAGGGTCTTGAGGACGATATTGCCCTCAGCCTTGCAGCACAGGGAGTACGTATTGAAGCTCCTGTTCCCGGAAAGGCAGCCGTAGGAATTGAAATCCCGAACATCACAAAGGATATGGTAACGCTTCGTGAGATTCTTGCATCGCAGGATTTCAGAAATTCCGAAAGCAAGCTGACCTTTGCGGTCGGAAAAGACATAACAGGTAATATTATTCTCGGTGACATCACAAAAATGCCCCACGTCATAATAGCAGGAACAACAGGCTCAGGTAAATCGGTCTGCACACGCTCGATTATCATGAGTATTCTTTACAATGCTAAGCCTGACGAGGTAAAGCTCATACTCATAGACCCGAAAATGGTTGAATTCAAGGTCTTTGAGGGTATTCCGCATCTCCTGATTCCGATTGTAATAGAGGCTAAAAAGGCTGCCGGAGCGCTGAACTGGGCAGTAAATGAGATGATGCGCCGTTATTCCACATTTGCAGATGTCGGAGCTAATGATCTCAAGTCTTATAATAATCTTGCGGAAAATGACCCTGAGCTTGATAAAATGCCGCAGATTGTAGTCTTTATTGATGAGCTTGCAGATATGATGCTTGTTGCAGGCAAGGAGGTAGAGGATTCTATCTGCCGTCTTGCACAGATGGGACGTGCCGCAGGTATGCACCTTGTCGTAGCTACACAGCGTCCTACCACGGACGTTATTACCGGACTTATCAAGGCGAATATTCCGAGCCGAATAGCCCTTTCCGTTAAGTCACAGATAGATTCACGTACTATCATTGATATGGCAGGAGCCGATAAGCTTCTCGGAAATGGCGATATGCTGTATATGCCTATCGGTATGAGCAAGCCTGTCCGTGTACAGGGCTGCTTTGCCTCAAACAATGAAATAAAATCTGTAATTGAATTTGTAAAATCACAGGCTAAGGACGAGTATGATAACGATATAATCGAGGCTGTTGAGAGCTTTGTCCCTGTCAGCAAGAATGACCGTGACGATATGGCTGAGAGCAGTATTGCCGCTGGAACCGATGAGGACCTGGTTGAGCGTGCAATTGAGGTTGCGGTACAGAGCGGTCAGCTTTCAACCTCAATGCTTCAGAGAAAGTTAAAGCTCGGATATGCAAGAGCTGCAAGAATTATGGACGAGCTTGAGGAGCTTGGCGTAATCGCTCCGAGCGAGGGCGCAAAGCCGAGAAAGGTACTGATGTCGAAAATGCAGTACGACGAGCGCAGACTTCGTATGCGTGATTAGTGTGCGGTGATGCTGAGTACGACACACTGAAGGTATCTTAAAGAATTATTTTGATTAAGGAAGGTGGCAGCGTGTACAAGGGATTTCTTCCGACAACAAAAAAGGAAATGGACGAGCTGGGGATAGAGCAGTTCGACTTCATATATATTACGGGCGACGCCTACGTTGACCATCCGAGCTTTGGTGCGGCAATCGTAACAAGGCTGATAGAGTCAATGGGCTTTACTGTGGGAATCATAGCTCAGCCCGACTGGCATACTGACAGGGATTTCCGCCGTTTCGGAGCACCGAAATATGCATTTCTGGTGACAGCCGGCAATATTGATTCAATGGTAGCCCACTACACAGCGGCAAAGAGAAAACGCTCCGATGATGCCTATACCGCAGGCGGTTCTGCCGGAAAACGTCCCGACAGAGCTGTTATAGTCTACTGTCAGAAGCTGCGTGAATATTTTGGAAACGTCCCGATTGCTATAGGCGGTCTGGAGGCTTCACTGCGCCGTTTTGCACACTATGACTACTGGGATGACGCTGTAAGACCCTCGGTACTCGTTGACAGCGGTGCAGACCTGCTGATGTACGGAATGGGGGAGCACCAGATTCAGGAGTTGTGCACTCGTCTTGCAGCGGGTGAGAAAATAAACGATATTCACGATATACGTGGAACCTGTTATCTTACCGAGCCGGTGAATACTCCATTGGGAGCGGCGCAGTGCCCGTCGTTTGAACAGGTGCGTGACAGTAAGCCTGAATATGCAAAGGCAACGAAGATACAGTACGACTGGCAGGATGAGGTCTACGGAAAGACTGTAATCCAGCGTCACGGAAAGCTTATGCTTGTGCAGAATCCTCCTGCGCTGAGTCTTACAACCGAGGAGCTGGACCATATATATTCACTGCCCTATATGCGTGCCTACCACCCCTCATATGAGCCGCAGGGTGGAGTGCCGGGAATTGAGGAGGTTCGTTTCTCGATTATTCATAACAGAGGCTGCTTCGGTTACTGTAATTTCTGCTCGATTGCTCTTCATCAGGGTAGAAGAGTTACCTGCCGCAGCGAGAAATCAGTGCTTGAGGAGACAGAGAAAATCACGAAAATGCCTGATTTCAAGGGCTATATTCATGATGTCGGAGGTCCGACGGCGAATTTCCGTTATGCTTCATGTGAAAAGCAGCTGAGCAAGGGTCTTTGCATGGGAAAGAAATGTCTTGCCCCTGCTCCGTGTCCGGCACTGAAGGCCGACCACTCTGAATATCTTGCCATGCTGAGGAAAATCCGTCAGGTCAGGGGCGTGAAGAAGGTGTTTATACGCTCCGGAATCCGTTACGATTATCTTATGGCGGATAAGGACGATGAATTCATGCGTGAATTGATAAAGCATCACGTAAGCGGTCAGCTCAAGGTTGCTCCGGAGCATTGCTCGGCAGTTGTTCTGGACAAAATGGGTAAGCCGCATATAGAAGCATATAAAGCGTTTCAGAAAAGATTTTATGAAATCACAAAGGGAATCGGCAAGGAGCAGTATCTTGTGCCGTATCTGATGTCCTCACATCCCGGCAGTACGCTTAATGAGGCTATTGAACTGGCATTGTTCCTGAAGGAGAATAAGATACGTCCCGAGCAGGTTCAGGACTTCTATCCTACTCCCGGAACAATTTCCACCTGTATGTTCTACACAGAGCTTGACCCGTATACAATGGAAAAGGTCTATGTGCCGAAAACTCCTGAGGAAAAGGCAATGCAAAGGGCGCTTCTGCAGTATTTCCGTCCGCAGAACAGGGAAATGGTTCTTGAGGCGCTGAGGTCTGCCGGCAGACGTGACCTTATCGGCTCGTCTCCGAAATGTCTTGTTGACGGAGATTCACACATTTCAGGCAAAAACATGAAAAAAGGCAGTGACAGGTCATGGCAGAAAACGGAAAGGGAAGAAAAATCCCGACGCCGGAAATCAGATACTCATATAAGCTCACAGAGGAGCAGAAAGAATTCATCCGGAAAGCAGCAAAGCAGTATGAAAAACAGAGCGCAGGGAAAAAGAAAGAGCTACGGAAAATACTGATACCGATACTGATTATCCTGTTTGCTTTTATTATAGTATACCTCTGTAAGAAGCAGCGTGAGACGATTTTTCCCGCTGATGACAGGCTTGCAGTTCATTTTATTGATGTCGGACAGGGAGACTCCGTTTTTCTTACAGCAAGCGGAGCAACCATGCTCATTGACTCTGGCGAGGCAACCGATACCGACCGTGTTATCTCCTATCTGCAAAAGGGAGGAGTTAAAAGAATTGACTATGTTGTGGGAACTCATCCTCATTCTGACCATATGGGCGGTATGAGCCGGATTATAGAGACGTTTGACGTGGGAGAGGTTATAATCCCTCATCTGGACGACAGTGATTTTCCCGTATCGCAGTATTTTGAACGCTTTCTTGATGCCTGTGACGAAAAGGGTCTTGGTCTGACAGAGGCTGAAACGGGCAGAATTATCGAAATAGGCGACGCAAGAGCAGAAATTATTGCTCCTGTAAGTGATGACTACGGTAATGTCAATAACTATTCTGTGGGGATTTTTCTCACTCACGGCAGCAGCAGCTTTATATTTACGGGTGATGCCGAGAAGCTTGCCGAGGACGAAATGATATCGGTTGGAAGGCTTGGTCATGCGGATGTTTATAAGGTCGGACACCATGGAAGCGATACATCGTCCTCTCAGAAATTCCTTGACATAATCACGCCTGATTATGCTGTTATTTCGTGTGGAGAGGGCAACTCCTACGGTCATCCCTGTGACGTAACGCTTGAAAAGCTGTCACGGTTTACAGATAAGATTTACCGTACCGATTTGTGCGGAAACATAGTTTTTGAGTCCGACGGTGAGACGCTCAGCGTCAGGACAGAAAGGGACTGAAATGATTATACTTGACAGATTTGAAGGAGATATGGCAGTGCTTGAAACAGACGAGGGTATGCTTGAGATTGAAAGGTCAGAGCTGCCTGATACCGCTGCAGAGGGCGATGTGCTTGTGAATGACGATGGGAAGTGGCGTGCTGACAGAGAGGCTTCGGACGAAAGACGTTCACGTATGCGTGATAAAATGCGGAGGCTGCTGAAAAAGAATGATGACTGATGTTATTATAATAGGCGGCGGAGCGGCAGGCTGCTTTGCGGCAGTTCAGGCAGCGAGACTGGGTAAGAGCGTGCTTGTATTTGAAAAGAACGAAAGGCTTGGCAGAAAGCTTCGTATCACAGGCAAGGGACGGTGTAATGTTACAAATAATTCCCCGACTGAGGAGCACATGAAAAATATTCCTGTCAATGCACGCTTTCTGTACAGTGCATTTTCCATGTTTGATGCCGATGACACTATGAATTTTTTCGAGGAGCTTGGTGTACCGCTCAAAACCGAGCGTGGAAACAGGGTTTTTCCTGTAAGTGACAAGGCGGACGATATTGCAGACGCTCTTGCGTATGAAATGAAGCGTCTCGGTGTGAAGGTCATAAATAAGCGTGTGACGAAAATACTCACCGAGAATGGATCGTGTATCGGAGTCCGTGCCGGAGGTGAAGAATATCGCTCAGCTTCGGTGCTGATAGCCTGCGGAGGAAAATCCTACCCGAATACAGGCTCAACAGGCGATGGCTATACCCTTGCGGAGGCTCTCGGTCATACGGTAACGGAGCTGAAGCCCGCTCTTGTACCGCTTGTATCACCTGATAAATACTGTGCGGAGATGATGGGACTCTCCCTGAGAAACGTCACACTGACCCTGCTTGACGGCGAAAAGCCGATATACAGCGAGCTTGGAGAAATGCTGTTTACTCATTTCGGAGTTACAGGACCGCTTGTACTGAGTGCAAGCTCTCACATAAGAAATATGCAGCCGAATCGCTATAAGCTGAGAATTGACCTCAAGCCGGGGCTGACTCCTGAACAGCTTGACGCACGCATACAGCGGGATTTTGCGGAAAATCTCAACCGTGACTTTGCAAATGGAATACGTAAGCTGCTGCCTGCAAAGCTGATACCGGTTGCGGTAAGACTTTCGGGGATTGCGGCAGAACAGAAAATAAACGGAATAACCAAGGAGCAGCGCAGAAGCTTCGGAGAGCTGATAAAGGCATTTCCTGTAAGAATATCGGGTTTCCGTCCTCTTGACGAGGCTATAATTACAAGCGGAGGTATTTCTGTTAAGGAGATAAATCCGAAAACCATGGAATCAAAGCTTGTGAACGGACTGTTTTTTGCAGGGGAGGTTATTGATGTGGACGCATATACGGGAGGCTTCAACCTTCAGATAGCGTTTTCCACAGCATATTCTGCAGCAATGTATATGTAAATCTGAAAAAATACGTGCCGGACTTTTTTCAGCACGTTCTGAAAGGAATTAATAAATATGAGTACAATCAATATAGCTATCGACGGTCCTGCCGGTGCAGGAAAGAGCACAATTGCAAAGATGGTATCAGCAAAGCTCGGCTACATCTATGTGGACACAGGAGCACTTTACCGTACAATTGCACTTTATATTACCGAAAACAATATTCCTGACGAGGATATTGAAAAATCACTTGAAAATGCTGATGTATCGCTGAAATTCATCGACGGAGCACAGAGAGTATTTCTCGGCGGCAGAGATGTTTCTGACCTGATCAGAACTCCTGAAATTTCGATGGCGGCATCAAGAACGTCCGCTATTCCCGCTGTAAGAGCCTATCTGTTCGGAACACAGCAGAAAATTGCACGTGAGAATAATGTTATCATGGACGGACGAGATATCGGTACTGTAGTTCTTCCCGACGCAGATGTCAAGATTTTCCTGACAGCGTCCGCCGAGGAAAGAGCAAGCCGACGCTTCAAGGAGCTTTCCGTGAAGCCTGATTGTCCGGACTATGAAGAGATTCTCAGGGATATTATCCAGAGAGACTATCAGGATATGAACCGTGAAACTGCTCCCCTCAGGCAGGCAGACGATGCAGTACTTGTGGACACAACCAAGCTGAATCTTGAAGAATCCGCTGATCAGATTATCAGCATAATCAAAGAGAAAACCGGAGGCGGAAAATAATGTTCTATATCTGTAAATATCTTGTCTGGTTATGGTTCCATATTGCATACAGCCTGAAGTTTGAAGGAAGAAAGAATATTCCTAAAAAAACGCAGGTCATTTACGCTTCCAATCACCGCAGCTATGCTGATCCGCCGCTTGTCTGCACGGGTTCAAGAGGCAGATGTTCGTTTATGGCTAAAGAGGAGCTTTTTGAGAAAAAGCTTTTTGCATGGCTTATACGTTCGCTCGGAGCATTTCCCGTTGCGAGAGGCAAGGGTGATTCAACCGTTATTGATACCGCTGTTGACAGACTGAATAATAAGCAAAGCCTGATAATTTTTCCTGAGGGTACACGCTCAAAGGATGGAAAGGTACAGCGTGGTCATACAGGAGCAGCCCTGATTGCAGCCAGAAGCGGCAAGCCGATTATTCCTGTTGGTGTGGTTTATGGTGAAAAACTGAAATTCCGCACAAAGCTGAGAGTAATCTATGGCGAGCCTATAATGCCGGAGGAATATTGTGAAATTTCCGATACTCCGAATCCACGTCAGCTTGTGAGACTGAAGAACCGCTATATGGCTGATATAAAGCGTCTTGTCGAGGGAGAGCCTGAGCCTTCTCAGGAAAAGAAGGTATCGGAGGCTGCTTCAATTGAAGCAAAGGAGGAATCTGTTGTTGAGTAAGGTTACAGTAGCAAAATCAGCAGGCTTCTGCTTCGGAGTTGACAGAGCTGTAAAAATGGTCTACGGAGAGCTTGAAAACAATACAAAAGTGGCAACGCTCGGTCCGATTATACATAATCAGGATGTAGTAAATGATATGCAGGCAAAGGGCGCAAGGATCATAGAATCTGTGGACGAGCTACTTGCTAATGAAACCGTTGTAATCCGTTCGCACGGCGTAGGAATAAGAGTCTATGAGCAGATTGAAGCAAAGGGTAATCGTATGCTTGACGCAACCTGTCCTTTTGTGTCGAGAATTCACAAAATCGTTGCAGAAAAAACACGTGAGGGCTATTTTATTCTTATAGCCGGCGATGAAAAACATCCTGAGGTTCAAGGGATTGTTGGGCATTGTGACGAAAATTGCTTTGTTTTCAAGGACAATTTTGAGCTAAAAGACTTTTTTGAAAAAAAATATAAAAACTTGCAAAAAAAGGTTGCAATTGTTTCGCAAACGACGTATAATATAGTAGTATGGGGTGAGTGTTTAAACGTGATTCCGAAAGACGATCCCGATATCGTTATTTTCGATACAATCTGCAACGCTACAGACACAAGGCAGTCTGATGCAAGAGAGCTTGCTATGAATTCCGACATTATGCTTGTCGTAGGCGGCAGACATAGCTCGAATACCGTAAAGCTGTTTGAGGTGTGCAGCCGCTGCTGCAAAACGTATCATATTGAAAATTCGGACGAGCTCAGGACATTAAAGCTTCCAGAAGCAGAGAGAATCGGCATTACTGCCGGAGCTTCAACCCCGGCTTATATAATTAAGGAGGTACAAACCAAAATGGCAGAGAATGAAAATCTCACAACTAATCTGGATGAGGAGATTGATTTTGCTGAAGCAATCGATCAGTCATTCAAAAAAATACATACAGGAGAGAAAGTAAAAGGCATTGTTGTAAGAATCGACAATACCGAAATCAGCGTAGACCTCGGTACTAAGCACACAGGCTATGTTAAGCTTGAGGATCTTACAGACGATCCTTCCAAGAAGCCTGAGGATATTGTAAGCGTAGGCGACGAAGTTGAGCTTATCGTTATCAAGGTTAACGACGCAGAGGGTACTGCTCAGCTTTCCAAGAGAAAGGTTGACGAGCAGGCTGGCTACGAGAAGATCATGCAGGCTAAGGAAGAGGGTACAGTTCTTGAGGGCATCGTTCAGCACGTTGTAAACAAGGGCGTAACTCTTAACGTACTCGGTGTAAGAGTATTTATCCCTGCTTCACAGACAGGCCTTCCAAGAGGCGCAGAGCTTGATCAGCTTCTCAAGAAGAAGGTTGAGTTCACAATTATCGAAGTAACTGAGGGCAGAAAGAGAGCTGTCGGCTCTATCAAGGCTGTTCAGAATGCAAAGAAGGAAGAGGCTAAGGCTAAGTTCTGGGAGAGCGCTAACGAAGGCGATGTATTCACAGGTAAGGTTAAGTCTCTCACAAGCTTCGGTGCTTTTGTTGATCTCGGCGGTATCGACGGTATGGTTCATATTTCTGAGCTTTCATGGAAGAGAATCAAGCATCCGAGCGAGGTTGTAAGCGTTGGCGATACTCTTGAGGTTTACATCAAGGAGCTTAATAAGGAAGAAAACAGAATTTCTCTCGGCTTCAAGAAGGCAGAGGACAATCCTTGGGAAATCTTCAAGGCAAACTACAATGTAGGCGATGTTGTTAAGGCAACTATCGTTTCTACAACAAGCTTTGGTGCGTTTGCACGTATCATTGACGGTGTAGACGGTCTTATCCACATTTCTCAGATTGCTGATAAGAAGGTTGAGAATGTCAAGGATATCCTTACTGTTGGCGATGAGGTTGATGTTAAGATTATTGATATCGACACAGAGTCAAAGAGAATCAGCATTTCCATGCGTGCACTTCTTGAGAATGCAGAAGAGGCTGAGGCTGAAGATGTTGAGGCTGAAGCTGAAGAAGCAGCTGTTGAGGAAGACGCTGAATAATTTCAGATTATACAAATTAAGGCTGTACCATTTGGTACAGCCTTTTGTTTATAATGTAGGTATTACTTTACGGTTGTGATATCGCTTCCGAACCACTCTGTTGAGATAGCACCGAGAGAACCGTCAGCCTTCATTTCGCTGAGGATCTTCTGAACTTCGTCACGAAGTGCCTGATCTTCTTTTCTGAAGCCGATTGCATATTCTTCAGATTCAAGATTTCCCGGAAGAATCACAAAGTCCTTGTTATTCGACTGGATAAAATAATTGGCAACAACTGAATCAAGGAAAACAGCGTCGGAGAATCCAAGCTCCATCTGATTAAGAGCTGTTACATTGTCTTCAAGCGGACTTTCTTCGATTGAGGAGAAAAGGTCAGATGCCTCAAGAATTGTCTGAGCTGTTGAGCCTGTCTGAACACCGACAGTCTTTCCTTCAAGGTCGTCCATGGATTTGATATCGCTGTCACCTGGGACTACAAAAATCATTTCATTCTTCATGTAAGCGTCAGAGAGATTCATAGCCTCAGCTCTGTGCTGGTCAATGGACATACCGTTCCAGATACAGTCGATTTTGCCTACTTTAAGGTCTTCCTCCTTAGTTTCCCAGTTGATTGGCTGCTTGATAAGCTCTACGCCCATTCTCTTGCATACTTCCTCAGCGACGTCAATATCGAAGCCGATAATTTCATTGTTTTCGTCAGTGAAGCCCATAGGAGGGAAGCTTGCATCGAGTCCGAGAACGAGTTCGCCGTTGTTAAGGATAGTCTGGAGTGAATCGTCTTCTGCGGAGTCAGAAGCGGCAGTTGTGGCTTCCGGAGAAGAACTGCTGTCGGAGCTTCCGCAGCCTGCAGCAAATGAGAGTACGGAAACAGCAGCAGCGGCGGAGAATATACGGAGTAAAAGTGATTTTTTCAAGGTTATTTCCTCGCTTTCATAATTTATGACATTATCATACCATATTTATTATAGCTTGTAAAGTGAGTACGGAATTTATCGGCGCTTCATATAAATAAATCCCGACAAAAATATGGAATTTCGTACGTTTTTAGTTACATCGGAGGGGTTAAGGAAATAAAAGGTTCAAGGAGCTTATCGATGCTTTCAAGCTCGTCGTCACTGAAATCAAGCTTATCGAGGAATTTTATATTTGTAAGAATCTGCTGCGGTCTGCTTGCACCGATAAGTACGGATGTTACCTTATCTTTGCGGAGAATCCATGCAAGAGCCATTTCGGCAAGCGTCTGTCCTCTTTCGCAGGCGAGGTCGTTCAGCTTATTAAGCTTGTCAATCAGCTCCGGAACAAGCCACTCCTCATCGAGGAATATGCTTCTCTTTGCACGGCTGTCCTCAGGAACACCATTCAGATAACGGTCGGTGAGGATTCCCTGAGCGAGCGGCGAGAAACAGATCATGCCTGCACCGACTTCACGGCAGGTTTCCTGAAGACCGTCATTTTCTGTCCATCGGTTGATCATACTGTAGCTTACCTGATTTAAAAGAAGGGGAGTATGATTGGCTTTGAGGATTTCGGCAGCCCTGCGGGTCTGTTCGGAGTTGTAATTTGAAATTCCTACATAGAGTGCTTTTCCTGAGCGCACAATATCTGACAGAGCTTCCATAGTTTCCTCAAGGGGAGTATCCGGATCAGGTCTGTGGTGGTAGAAAATATCAACATAGTCAAGCTTCATGCGTTTCAGTGACTGATCAATGCTGGAAATAAGATATTTTCTCGAACCGAAGTTCCCGTAAGGACCTTCCCACATTTCGTATCCGGCTTTTGTTGAGATGAGCATTTCGTCACGGAACGGACGCATATCCTTTTCCATAACAAGCCCGAAATTTTCTTCTGCGGAACCACGTACAGGGCCATAGTTGTTAGCGAGGTCAAAATGGGTAATACCTGCATCGAAAGCCGTATGAATCATATTGGCAGTGTTTTCAAAGCGGTCAACCGAGCCGAAGTTGTGCCAGAGCCCCAGAGAGATTCTCGGAAGAAGGATTCCGCTGTTTCCGCAGCGCAGATATTTCATTGAATCATATCTTTTATCATTTGGTTTATACATAAAAGCAGTCCTTTTGTAAAATTATTGAAAATACCGCACAGAGCCTGTGTGGTATTTTCTAAAGTATATCACGATATAGAGAAGTTGTCAAACTATATTTCAACTTTTCAGAGATAATTTGTTATTTATGGAGTTTAATGCTTGACAAAACCGGTTTTATATTGTATATTAATAATGTATAGGTGCAGTTGGAATCCTGTACCATAAATTTTTGAGAGGGGAAATATTAATGATTTTTAAGAAAATTACAGCTGCTCTTTCTGCTATGGTAGTTTCCGCAGGTATGCTTTCTGTTGCTCCGAAGCCACAGTCCGAAGCTGCTATGGACATCAACTATGCAGAAGCACTCCAGAAGTCCTTGTTCTTCTATGAGGTGCAGCAGTCAGGTATTCTTCCGGAATGGAACTCTGTTCCGTGGAGAGCCGATTCAATGATTAACGAGGAAGGCGTTGAAACTGATGTCATTCCAGGCGGTTGGTTCGATGCAGGCGACCATTTCAAGTTTACTCTGACAAATGCATATTCCGCTTCAGTTCTTGCATGGGGATATATCCAGTACAAGGATGCTGTTGATAAGGCAGGTCTCGGCGAGGTTTACCGCAACAATGTCCAGTGGGGACTTGATTACGTTATGCAGGCTGACAGAGGCGACAAGGTTATCGGTACAATCGGTGACTTCACAGGCGGCTCAACTGACCATAACATCTGGTGCAGTGCCGAGGTTTACCTCAGAAAGCATCACCTTAATAACGGCGACTGGGAGCGTCCCTACGACGAAATAGCAGACTCAACTACAATTGCTCTTTGTTCAGCTGCTCTTGCACAGGGCTACATTATCTTCAAGGACGAACAGCCTGATAAGGCAGCTGCTTACCTTGCACAGGCAAAGAAGTATTTTGAAACCGCTGATTCAATCAGAGCTAACGAAAACGGCGCTATGGGAGATATGTACAAGCCGAGCTCATGGGTTGATGACTGTATGTACGCTGCAAACTGGCTCTATATGGCAACAGGTGATAAGAGCTATCTTGATAAGATTGAGTCTGATTATATTCCTAAGTTCCCGACAGAAAGCCAGTCTACAGACTGGAAGTATACATGGGGATTCTGCTGGGATGATACAACACAGGGTGCCGCACTTCTCTATGCTATCAATACAGGCAAGCAGGAGTGGATTGATCATATCGCACATCACCTCGATTACTGGGATGAGGGTTACGGCGGAAAGCGTGTAGCATATACTCCCGATGGCCTTGCATGGCTCATGAACTGGGGTGCAAACCGTCATTCCGCAAATACAGTATGGATTGCCAAGCTCGCTGCTGATACAATCTTCAAGGATGACGCTGCTCTTGCTTCAAAGTACAATAACTGGGCTCAGGGTCAGCTTGATTATATGTTCGGCGATAACAATCTCGGACTTTGCTACGTTCTCGGTATGGGCGAAAAGAATCCTACAGCTCTCCACCACAGAACAACATCAGGCGTTCATGATGACCACTGGAATGATCTCGGTCAGGAAGGCAGCAATGAGGGCTGGCAGACAGAATATGCACATACCCTTTACGGTGCGCTCGTAGGAGGTCCTAACCAGTCAGGTGAGTATACAAACAGCGTTGCTCAGTATGAGTATTCGGAAGTTGCTATCGACTATAACGCAGGCTTTACAGCTGCTCTTTGTGCTATGATTGCTGATAACGGCGGTACAAAGCTTGCAGACTTCCCGCCTAAGGAGACTCCTAAGTGGGCTGAGTGGGAGATTGCGGCTGTTCTCAACGGCAGCGGTGCAAGCTACACTGAAATGAAGGTCTGGGCAATGAACCATACTGCATGGCCTGCAAGAGTTCAGAAGGATATCTCATATCGTTACTTCTTTGATGTTTCCGAAGTTCTTGCCGCAGGACTTTCTGTTGATGATATCAAGGTTGAAGGAAAGGCTCAGCAGTACAAGGAAGGCGAACAGGGCTACGGAACCGTTACAGGTCCTTATAAATATGAGGGTGACCCAAGCGGCAACACATATTACGCAGAAGTAAGATTCGAGGACGGCAGAGCTATTCAGCCTACAGGACAGAGTGAGCATCGTGATGAGGTTCAGTTCAGAGTTTCTATTCCGGACGCTATCGACGGCAAGCCTACAAAAGGTGCATGGGATTCCTCAAATGACTGGTCGTATCAGGGCGTTGATGACGCAACAGACCTCAAGAAGGCTGATTCTATCAATCCATATATAACAATGTATGTAAATGATACACTTGTATGGGGCGAGGAGCCTGATGGAACAAAGGCTGTTCCCGGTGCAGACCTCGGAGAGATTGCACCTCCGACAGATCCGACAGATCCTACAACACCGACAAATCCTGATACAACTCCTGAGGAAGATATCTTGTGGGGCGACGCTAACTGTGATAAGGAAGTAAATATTGCCGACGCTGTACTCATAATGCAGTCGCTTGCAAATCCGGATAAATTCGGAATTGACGGTAATGGCGCTAACCGCATAACAGATCAGGGTATGAAGAATGGCGACGTAAATGAAAACGGAAACGGAATTACAAATAAGGATGCTCTTACAATTCAGAGGTATAAACTTCAGCTGATTTCCGAGCTTCCTGAAAAATAATAATCAATTCATAAAGATGTAATAAAGGGGGATTATTCTCCCTTTATTTATTTTTTGAAATTCGTATAAGTGCACAAAAATAGTAGTGCGCCATTAGGAAAATGCACGAATTTCCAAAAAACTATTTACTTTTTTTTTTGAGATATAATATAATAAGTTTGACGAGTAAGGACCGGTGCATGTTTTAGTTGAACTTTATTCTCGTCACTCAACACAAAATCTATGATATAATCGCAATGTTTGCACTGGCATTGCGTTATAAATTATATTTATTTTTTCAGGGAGGGTATTTTAAAATGCATAAGAAATTATCAAAAGCAATCGTTGCAAGCCTTATGGCAGTAACAATGGTTGCACCTTCAGTTGCTACTGTTGCACCTATGAGTGCATCAGCTGGTCAGGTGCTTGGTGAGTCAACATTTGATTACAAGGCGCTTCCTTGGCATACTTGTGAATCAAGCCCTGCTAAGCAGAACTTCTTAATCGAAGACGGCGCTTTCCACATCTCAATTATTACAGCTGACGGTGCTGACAAATCCAAGTGGGACCTTCAGTTCAGACACAGAAATCTCAACTTCAAGGGCGGCCATACTTATAAGGTAAGCTTTGATGCTAAGGCAAGCAGAAACGGTATGGAGCTTTGCTCAAAGATCGGTAACATTGCCGGTGATCAGGAGTACTTCGTTCTCGACGGAGCTTCTGGTGAAATGGTTATGGGTCCTCATGATTCTAAGGGTAATCTGAGCAACAGTGGTAAGTGGGGAAGTGCTACAACACTTTCTACATCCTACAAGACATTCTCAGGTACATTTACTCCTGACGGCGACCTCGAAGGCATTGAGTGGGCTTTCCACTATGCTAACGGTACAGCAAACAATTACGGCGGTAACGCTGTGGACGGAGACGAGATCTGGTTCGATAACATGTCTATCGAGTGTGTAACTTGTCCTGATGAGTATGCAGAAGGCACATGTAATGCAAATCCTGCAGAGTCATACGGCGCTACAAACCGTGACTATAGTACTGCTGATAACCCGGATATGCAGGTTGGCGGCAAGACTGTTAACTTCATTTCTGTAAACCAGATTGGTTACTATCCTAACCTCGCTAAGACAGCTACTCTCGGTGATAACAGCGGTGATATTCTTCACGGCGCTACAAAGATCACTCTCAGCGCAGATACATACGAGTTTGAACTCGTTGACGAAGCTTCAGGTTCAGTTGTTTACACAGGTACAACAGGAAAGAAGACGTTCGATAAGGATTCTGCTGATAACGTATGTAAGATTGATTTCTCTGAGTTCACAACACCAGGTAGATACTATCTCCGTATCAAGGGACAGGACTGGAGATCATTCCCGTTCAACATTGCAGATACTATCTACTATGATAAGTCACATAACCTGCTCACAAACGCTGTAAACTACTTCTATCAGAACCGTTCAGGTGTTGATATTGATGAGGCTTACATCACATCAGGTGACAAGTCAACACTTGCTCACCAGGGTGGTCATAAGATAGATACAGCTACAATCCAGAAGATCTGGAAGAACGAGTATGCAAGCAAGGATGAAGCAACTACAACTTACAAGTCAGGCAGCCTGACCGCTAACGGCGGTTGGTACGATGCCGGTGACCACGGTAAGTACATTGTTAACGGCGGTATCTCAGTTTGGACACTCCAGAACATGTATGAGAGAGCTATCCAGACAGAAGAAGGTAAGGCTAAGTTCGCAGATGGTTCAGGCACAGTTGTTGTTCCTGAGTCAGGCAACGGTGTTCCGGATATCCTTGATGAGGCTGCTGTTGAGCTCGACTTCATTGCACAGATGAAGGTTGTATCAACTGATACAGCATGGGGCAAGTATGATGGTCTTTACTAT
>JAGBIH010000103.1 GCA_017935095.1 Ruminococcus sp. | reverse complement strand
TTGATGATACTCATTACTGCCTCGGCTCTTTTATGGGACCTCATCCATTTCCAACAATTGTCCGTGATTTTCAGGCAGTAATTTCAAAGGAAATCAAGTCGCAGATTCTCGAACAGGAAGGCAGACTTCCTGATGCTGTCATTGCTTGTGTAGGCGGAGGCTCAAACGCTATCGGAAGCTTCTATCATTTCATTGAAGATGAAGGAGTACGTCTGATTGGCTGTGAAGCAGCAGGACGTGGCATTGACACTTTGAAACTGCTGCAACAATCAATACCGGAAAGCTCGGCATTTTCCATGGAATGAAATCATATTTCTGTCAGGATGAATACGGTCAGATTGCACCCGTTTACTCTATTTCGGCAGGTCTTGACTACCCGGGAGTAGGTCCTGAGCACGCTGATCTTTACGACAGAGGCAGAGCAGAATATGTACCTGTTACCGATGATGAAGCAGTAAATGCATTTGAATTCTTATCAAGAACTGAAGGCATTATTCCTGCGATTGAGTCGTCTCATGCAGTCGCTCATGCAATCAAGCTTGCTCCGACAATGGATAAGGATAAGATTATTGTTATTACAGTTTCAGGCAGAGGCGATAAGGACTGCGCAGCAATCGCACGCTACAGAGGAGAAAATATCTATGAGTAATATAAAATCAGCATTTAAAAACGGCAAAGCGTTTATTCCGTTCATAACTTGCGGTGATCCCGACCTTGAAGCAACAGGAAGAATTGTGCGTGCAGCAGTTGAAAACGGAGCAGACCTTATTGAACTCGGTATACCGTTTTCCGACCCGACTGCTGAAGGTCCGGTGGTTCAGGAGTCAAATATCCGTGCGCTTTCCGGTGGAGTTACAACAGACAGGATTTTTGATTTTGTCAGGGAGCTGCGTAAGGACATAACAATTCCGCTTGTGTTTATGACCTATGCCAATGTAGTTTTCTCTTACGGTGCGGAAAGGTTTATCTCAACCTGTGCTGAAATCGGTGTTGACGGAATTATTGTTCCTGACCTGCCGTTTGAAGAAAAGGAAGAATTCCAGCCGTTATGCAGTCAGTACAATGTTGACCTCATTTCGCTGATTGCTCCTGCTACAGAGCAGAGAATAGCAATGATTGCGAAGGAGGCAAGCGGCTTCGTGTATATTGCCTCAAATCTTGGTGCTGCATGGGCAAAAAGTGATATTATAACTGATATCACTTCGATCATCAGGACAGTTCGTGAAAATACAGCTGCTCCATGTGTAATAGGCTTTGGTGTTTCAACTCCTGAACAGGCAAGTGAAATGGCTTCTGTTTCAGACGGAGTAATTGTTGATGCTGCAATTATTGAGATGATTGAAAAATACGGAAAAAATGCAGCTGAGCCTATAGGAGAATACATAAAAACCATTAAGGAAGCAATTGTCTGAGATGACATAAAACGAAAAGCTTCAGACCGTACGTAATGTACAGTCTGAAGCTATTATTTTTGTCGGGTATTATCGGATAGGCAAAAGCCGTAGCACTTTACGGTCAGATTATTTTTCAGCAAAAACGCTTTCACGGAGAATATCGTAATTTGCTTCAAAATCAACATTTATCACCCAACCGACTGAATTGTATGGGTCATCGGTAAAAGTACCGTCAGCAGGAATACGAAGCTGTTTTTTATCATAACTGATAATAAAAGGGAGTCTGAGCGACAGGAAGTAAAGGTCTGATTTCGACATATTGGTAGTAAGAGCAGGAATAACTGTGCCTGTCAGATTTTTAATAAATGAAATTCCTGAGCTGCTTGCTTTTTCAATAAGCTTTGAAATGACTACACGCTGACGCTCGGTGCGTTCAAAGTCATTATTTCCTACATTTCTTATTCTTGAGTAGGCAAGAACCTGCTTGCCGTTCAGATGGAGTTTTCCACCGCCGTCAAGAAGGTCAGCGTTTTTGTCGTCGCCCATAAGTTCGTTCAGCTCTGATATAAGGATGACATTTATCGCCTCAGCTTCTTCGTTGCTGATATCGAGTGTAAGACCGTCCATACTGTCGATAATTGAAGAGACGGTATTGAAATTCACAGAGACATAATCATCAATTCGTATAAAGAAGTTACGCTCAATCGTATCCATAAGCAGGTCTGCTCCGCCATAGGCATATGCAGAATTCAGTTTATCCCAGCCTCGTCCCGGAATTTCAACATAGCTGTCACGCATGAATGAGGTCAGGTAGAGCTCATTGGTACTTTTATTCAGGGACAGCAGGATTATCGAGTCAGAGCGTCCGTTGTCGCTGTCTGTCCTGCCGTCAGTACCGATGATAAGCACGCTTGTAACGTGACCGACATCAAGGGCTCCCGAGGTTCGCTGACGTGCTTCGCTTTTAACGGTATCGAATTTATTTATAATACTCAGCGAGGTACAGGAATAGATTCCGAAGAGAAGGAGGAAAATTATCAGCAAAGTAAGGAGAATTCGTCTTAGAACCCTTACAATCAGATTTTTTTTCTTTTTCTTTTTTCGCTTTGGCTTCTGCTGACTGCTGTTGTTTGAGCGAGGAGGCTGTTTTGGGACTTCATAGTGTGCATTATTCTGATTTGCGCTGAATTGCTGTCCCTGTGTATTGTTGTATTGCTGCTGATAGTATCCACTGTTGTATTGAGGCTGACCATTATCTGGATATTGCTGTTGTGCATGGCCATGATTAGCTGCATATTGCTGAGCAAACGGATTCTGCTGCTGCATCTGCGGATACTGACCGTCAGGATAACGCTGTTGGTTCACATTCTGAAACTGCTGAGGGTATCCGTTGCGGTTTTGCTGCTGATAATGCTGAGGGTTAATCTGTTGGTTATTCTGAGCAGGATTATTATAATTCTGCTGTCTGTTATAATTATCATTGCCGGCGGAATATTTTTGTATATCCGGTGAATTCGGAATATACATAGTATCCTCGTTATCGGTATTCTTCATATGTTTTTCTGAGCCGCTGTTGTTTTTATATCTGTCTGGCATAATGAACTCCTTTCTGAATATATCTGCATTATATACGTGACAAGCCTGACCGCTTTATCAACAGAACCTGCATCCGGAGAGAATTCACGCTCCGAACGCAGGTTCATTCTGGTTTATAGCTTTTTCAAATTCACTGCAATATATGTCAGAGCAGCTGAGACGATATTATATACTATCAGCGCAGTTGCGGACATATAGACGTAATTCAGCTCATAAGCCTTTGAAAGAATAAGCAGCATACTTAGTCCGAATCCGAGCAGAATTGAGGCTGTCTGAAAAATCAGACCGATAATTGCTGCGGAATGAACGACTTTGGTTCCTATAATCAGCTGAGCAAGCGAGGTGAATTTACCGGTGGTCGCCATTGAAGCACTGAGACGTACAGCCTTTTTGGTTTCCTCATTGAAATCCTCATGGAGCTTTTTCGGAAGGATACGCACCATTTCCTCTGGGATTCCAAAGAGCAAGCCGAGTTTTTTCAGTGTAATAGAAGGGTCAACGCTCTTGAGTATGATGCAGATTTTATTTTTGCAGAGCTTTTTAGCCCATTTTTTCACATTTTTATCAGCGTGCAGATCTACGATAAACATAGCGGCAAGATTACCTGAGATTGAAAGGTACATAGCCTCCTGATTGGCTGATGTATATTCTGCTTCTTTGGTTTTTGTCGGGATACCTTCGATATTATGGCTTGTCATAAGCTCACGGTTTCCGAAAAGTACACGCTTGTTATTGATCCAGCCGCACATACCCATTGATTCCTCGTAGGAGTAATTTTCAATGGTATAGAGGAGATCTTCACGTCCTGCGGTAACGTCCTTGAATATACGGCGCATGATACTACCTGAATGGTAGGTAAGGCTTGCAGCCTCAAGAAGTGCCTCATCTATTTTTATATTGGAGAAAATCTTGATACCGCCCAATTTAACAGTGCCTTCGGGGAAAAGCGTATCGGCATTTACAAGAATAGAGTTTGTGTCATAAAAATCGTCCACACTCTGGTAACCGAGCATTATTCCCTTGTTGCTGAAAGCGCTGTTTGAGACGTTTTCAAGAGGAATATTTACCACAAAAGGCATGGCTATGCATGAAGTTGCACAGATAAGCATACTGAAAATAGAGAAGCCGAATGCTGCAGCTTCCATTGTAAAAAGTGTACCCTTACAGAAAAATGTGAGGAAGCAGGCAATGAAAATTGATACGATAAGGCATATCGGAGTGGCTTTGCGGCAGTATGTATCAGTCATATCTGAAGAATATGTATATCGCAGGAAATCGGTAAGGAAATCAGTTTTCCTCATAGAAGCAAGGATCGGGAAGTCTCCGAGTGTGCCTCTTGTGAGGCGCTCAGCACGTTCCTCATCCCTGACATAGGTGATACCGTGTCTGTCGAAGCTTTTGGAAACAAATCTGAAATTTCTTGCGGCACGTCTGATGATGAGCAGCTTGCCGATTGAATTAATCAGCAGGGCAAGAATTCCGACCGGCATATAGATATGAATGACGTCATTGGCAGCCATTTCCGGCTTGAAAAATGCCGGTATCATGGCAATTATGCATGAAAGAGCAGTTACCGCGGTCATTGAATCGCTGTCAGCCTTGAAGGAAAACAGTTTTTTAAGACCTTTGGTAATGACCGCCATTGAAGAAAATACCGAAACAATTCCGAGTAACAGATGTGCACCGAGGAAGGATTTTACGTGAGATTTATTTAGAATATCGAGCATCGGCAGATTGAATTGATTGCCAAGAGTAATATAAAGACTAAGGAAGGCAGTCATTGCGAGAATGAAAACCCTCATGGAAATGGTGCTTTTCAGCTCGAATATATCACGTCCGACATCCTCGACATCTCCGTAGTAATTAAAATCCACGATATGCTTTGTACGTTTTTTCTTTGATTTTATAGAGAGATATTCATCAGTTTCCTGAGTGATATGTACGTCAAGTGAAGAAGCGTCAATCTCAGGACGTTCGCTGAGATTTATGCTTGTCAGTTCAGCTCTCGGTGCAGGCGCAACAGGCCTTGCTGCCTCAACAGCTGCAGGTGAGGGAACAATATCAGTGATATGCTTTCTTCCCTCCGGACTTTCAGCATCTGCAATTATAGCTGAACGGCTGCGTTTCTTCTTTTTGAATGATGGCGGAGCGTACATATACTCGCCGTCGGGACTTTCCTTTTCGTATGTATAGCTTGATTTTTTCTGTTTATGGTTTTTCTTGCTTTTTTTGAGATTTTCTATTTCTTTTGCTCTTGTAGAATCACTCATTCGCCTGATTTTCGGTGCTTCATTCGGGGACATCTGACTTGGCGCAGCTACATTTACATAGCTGTTCTGCGTATTTTTTGATGTTGAAGAACGGATATCGCTCATAGCACCGGAGCTTACTAATGCAACTCTGTCCTTTGATAAATCAGAGGGTTTTACATCATCAGCAGGATTAGGCTGACGCAGTGCGGAATCAAAGAGGGTTGATTTTTTTGGGGAAACAGTAGTTTTATTGGTATTGCTGTGAGATAAAACCGGTGATTCTACAGTAGAGTTCAATATTTTCTGAGCATCAACACGTCCTACACGTGTTTTAGGAGATTCATTGTCAGGAGAATACTCGTTCAGAATCTCCTCCAGAGATAATTTCTGATCCGGCATAATTTTTCTCCTTATAATTCTCTGCGCTGTCTGAGCACCTCGTACATGAAGATACCGGCTGCTACAGAAGCATTAAGTGAATTGATTTTGCCCATCATCGGGAGTTTTATCATAAAATCGCATTTTTTCTGAATCAGTCTGCTGATTCCGAAGCCTTCCGAACCGATAACGATAGCAGTGCTGCCGGTAAAATCGGTTTTGCAGTAATCGCTGCCTGAAGCGTCAGTACCATAAATCCAGACTCCGTTTTCCTTGAGCATATCAATGCATGAGGCAAGATTTGAGACTCTTGCAACAGGAACATAGCTTGCAGCTCCGGCTGAAGTTTTGAACACAGTTGGATTAAGCGAAGCACTGCGCCGCTTTGGAATAATTATGCCGTCCGCACCTGAGGTTTCGGCTGTACGGATAATAGCTCCGAGATTATGAGGGTCCTCAATTTCATCACAGATAATGATAAACGGCTTTGTACCTTTTTTCTGTGAAACTGCGAGGATATCCTCGACTGTAACATATTCACCGCAGGCACCTACAGCAACAACGCCCTGATGAGAAGCGCCTCCGGAGAGCTGGGATAACTTTTTGTCCTGAGCGTCCTTGACAACAATGCCCTTTTCCTTGGCAAGGCGGCGTATAACATTAAGACTTCCGCCGTTTCCGTCTATATAAATAGTGTCGAGATTAGCACCTGATTTAAGTGCCTCGATTACGGGATTTCTGCCGCAGATGATATTCTCGGCATCCTCCCTGAAATTATTATTTTTATCCATTTTTTTGTATTAGAGGCAAAAAAGCCTCCGCTCCTTTTGTTCTTATTTCTCTTTTTCCGAAAAAATTCGGCTTACTCTTATTATAACATTCCTGTATAGAAAATACAAGTATTTTTTCTCTCTTTATAGCGTGAATATTTTGTGCAAATTCATGGAAAACTGTAAAAATTAATTGCTGATGTCGATAATTGTGAATTCTGGTCTGTTGAATATTCTCGGAATGAAAATCATTCTGAGCGGTTTGGCAAGACCCTTGCTGATTATCTGAGTTGTATTGCCCTGTCTGAACATACCGTTTGTGCGCTCCGGAAACAGTCCTTGTTCAGGTGCATATAGTCCTTGTTCAAGAATTACAGGAATTCTCCATTGACCGCCGTGAGCGTGACCTGACAGAATAAGGTCAAAGGAGGACGAGCTTTCAGTGTAGTACGAATATTGTTCGGGCTGATGAAGAAGTAGAATGTTATAATAGTTATCGTCAAGAGCGGTTGCATTTTTGTCGTTATCATCGAAGGTGATATCAGCAGACAGAGCGTCAATAACTCCGTATAACCTGATTGGCTGTTCATTTACTTCAAGCTGAGCGTAATCATTATCCAGAACTGTTACACCAAGAGAAGCAGCGGTTTTGCAGAAGCTTCTCATATCTCCACGTATTTTCTCATGGTTGCCCGGAGTATAGAATGACGGATAATTTTCGGCAGAATATTTCATTATAGTTTCAGCGTGCTTAGTACCGCCTGACATATCAACCACATCTCCTCCGAAAATGACTATATCAGGATTTGCGGAGTCTATTTCTTCTATCAGACGTGACTGGTCGCTTCCGCCGAAGAAGCAGTTATGGAGATCTGAGATAAATACTATTTTCAGACCATTTTTTATTTTATCTGATTTGATACTATAGCTTGTGACTTTTAAGGCATAACCCCATATATAAAGAAGAATAGTAATTAATAATATAACTGTCATGATAATAAGCTTCTTTTTCTTTTTTGACATTCTGACGCTCCTTTGTAGATTAATAATATAATTATACATCATGCTTATTCGGATTTCAATAGAAACGTACCTGAAAATGAAAATAATCCTCCTGTAAGCGAAAAAATTAAAGGCAATAGCAGAAAAGGTTGTGTGGTATTGACTTGAACGGAGTAAATTAATATACCGATTTTCTGAGGTTTTATATTTAATTTAAGGGCATAAATATTGATTTTGACGGAATAATGTGATATTATTTAAATATGAACTTTTTGTTTTCGAATTGTTGATAAAATAAGGAGGTATTAAAAATGAAGAAAAAAATCAGAGCTGCTGCATTTTTGATTGCGGCGTGTTTTACCTGCAATATGGCAGGTTATATTCCACGTGATGTCAGTGCAGCAGAAAATGTTGTGGTTTCGCCTTACAACATTTATGAGGTCAACAATGGAGTTTTTGAAGGTGGGGGAACCTCACTCTGCTGGTGGGCAAATCGTATCGGCTATTCGGATAGTCTTGCGCAGCAGGCGGCAGATGTTTTCTATGGGGATGACGGTCTGCGCCTGAATATTGCACGCTTTAACATAGGCGGCGGCGATGACCCATCCCACACTCATATCACTCGTACCGATTCCAATATGCCGGGCTATACAAAATATAGCAATGGTACTGTGACCTACGATTGGAATGCGGACTATAATCAGAGAAATGTCCTGCTGAAATCTATTGAAGCAGCCGGAGAAGACATGATTGTCGAAATGTTCTCAAATTCACCGCCATACTACATGACAAACAGCGGATGCAGCAGCGGCGGAAAGGATCCGAACAAGAACAATCTCAAGGACGATTATTATGATGATTTTGCAGAATATTTTGCAGAGGTCTGCTATCATTATGAAAATACATGGGGAGTGGATATTCAGAGTGCAGACCCGATGAATGAACCATATACAAATTATTGGAGCGCAAACAGCCCTAAGCAGGAGGGCTGCCATTTCGATCAGGGCTCATCTCAGACAAATATCATTCTGGAACTTGAAAAGGCAATGAATAAAAGAGGTCTTGATGATGTGATTCTCTGCGGCACGGATGAAACATCCATTGATACACAGATTTCTTCTTATAATAAGCTTTCTGATGCTGCACAGGCGGCAATTGACCGTATTGACACGCATACATACAGCGGCAGCAAGCGTTCGGAGCTGAAGGAGCTTGCTGTCAGCGAGGGGAAGAATCTCTGGATGAGTGAAGTTGACGGCGGAAGTACTGCAGGTACGAATGCGGGTCAGATGGGCTCGGCGCTCTGGCTTGCACAGCGTATTACTACCGACCTTAATGAGCTCAATGCTTCCGCTTGGATTATGTGGCAGGTTATTGACAATCACATTTCAAAGGCTGGCTACAACGGCAACAAGGATTCAGGTATGCCGAATATCAACGGCGGCTTCTGGGGAGTTGCGGTTGCTGACCACGATAACAATGACATCATCCTTACAAAGAAATATTATGGCTTCGGACAGTATACTCGCTATATCCGCCCCGGTATGATTATGCTCAAATCTTCAGGTTCAACCGTTGCAGCATACGATAAGGAGAATCAGCAGCTTGTTATTGTTTCGTATAACACCTCAGGAAATGCAAAGGATATGAGCTTTGATCTCTCAGGCTTTGGAACAGTTGGTACATCCGCACAGATTATCCGCACAAGCGCAACGGAAAACTGGGCGAATGCAGGTGCTGAAAAAATCAGCGGTACAGCATTGAATGTATCGCTTCCTGCAAATTCCATTTCTACATTTATTATAGACGACGTAACCGGCGGAAAGGCACTTGAAAATAAAATCGACATCTCCCGTGAAATGATCAGCGGCAGCAATGCATGGAATAATTCATCAAACGACTGCTACAAGGTTTTCGACGGCAGCACATCCACCTATTTCGACGGCGTAGGCAATGGCTGGGTACAAGCCGATCTCGGTAACATCTATGATATCTCTGCCATCGGTTATGCACCGAGAAGCGGCTATGAGTACCGCTGCCCTGACGGAATGTTCATGGTTTCAAAGGACGGGGAAAACTGGGAAACAATTCATACAATCACTACAAAACCAAGCGGTGGTATGCAGTATGTCACAAGTTTTTCAGGGGGAACTGCAGCACGTTATATCCGCTATCAGGTGCCTGAGGGTGTTCCTGATAACCAATGGAATGAGGATGATACTTACTGCTGTAATATTGCGGAAATTGAAGTGTACGGCACATTGAATGTTGCAGCCACTGAAACAAAGCTGAAGCCGGCAGAAATCAGCGGCAGCAGTGCGTGGAATAATTCTGCAAATGACTATACAAAGGTCTTTGACGGAGATACAGCAACATATTTTGACGGAGTAGGAAATGGCTGGGTTCAGGCTGACCTTGGCGATCTGTATGAGATTACGGCACTCGGCTATGCTCCGAGAAAGGGCTATGAATACCGTTGCCCTGACAGTATGTTCCAGATTTCTCAGGACGGCAAAAGCTGGACTACTATCTATACTATTAATAATCAGCCTTCATTTGCCATGCATTATATCAAGGAATTTGACATCAGCACGACAGCGAGATACGTCCGTTATACCGTGCCGGAGGGTGCACCGCAGAATTTCTGGAATAAAGATGATGTATACTGCTGTAATCTGTCAGAACTGGAAATCTACGGTAATTTCATCGGTTCAATCAGTACTGAGGGCGATGTGAATGCGGACGGCGAATTCAATGTAGCGGATATAGTTACGCTCCAGAAATGGCTTCTCCGCAAATCAGGCATTGAGCTTGCAGATTGGCAGGCTGCGGATGTAAATAAAGATGACAGAATAGATGTGTTTGATCTGATTCTGATGCGGAAAAAATTGATTTCATAGCAGACAGTTATAATAAAGGGAGTATCCGATGGATACTCCTTTTGTATTAAAAATGCCATGTGCTATAAGTAATTATATTCTTGACATATTTTTTTTAAGATGATATAATGTAAAAAACTAATTACAAAGGAATGAGGTTTTTATGAGTATAACTAAAACAATGGATAAGATATATGAATCGACAAAATGGAAAATACGTAAAGTAGCACGCATCAGGTCTCAGAAGAAATTCTTGAAATCAAAAATTGTCGGTGCACCGGGGCTTACTGAAAATCAGATTTCTCAGATAAAGAAATTCTGGGATCCATATTGTAAGTTTTCTTATGAATCGCATATATATTATACTTTAAAATTCGGGGAGTTTCGTCCTGAATTCATACCGAATGCAGTATTTATGAATTATATAGATAAGTATTACAATAATGCGAAAAAGGCTGTTGTATTGGAAAATAAATGTTATTTCAAAAAAATGTTCCCGAATGTTAAACAGCCTGATACCGTATGTTATCGAATGAATGGGTTCTGGTATACTCCTGAAAACGAAATTACAACTTTTGAAAATGCTGTTGAGCTTATAAAAGATGAGCCAACAATAATTGTAAAGCAGGCAATAGGCTCTTCAGGCGGGCATGATGTTAATTTTCTTGATAAGAGCAGCGGAAGGCTTACTCAAGAATTTAAAAGCTGTGTAGCAAAAATCAATGAGGATATCATAGTTCAGCGGCCAATACGCCAGCATGCGATACTTTCACAATTAAACAGCAGTTCAGTAAACAGTCTGAGAGTAGTATCACTTTTGCATAAAGACGGAACAGTAAAAGTATATTCTGTGGTTCTCAGAATGGGTGTAGGTGGAATGCGTGTTGATAATGAAAGCAGCGGCGGAGTCAATTGCGGAGTAACACCTGATGGAAAATTAAGAGCAGAAGGTCACACTAAATCAGCGGGAGGAATACATAAAACACATCCAACAACAGGCATTGTGTTTAAGGATTTTGAGATTCCCTATTTTGATAAGGTAATGGAAACAGTTAAAGCTGCACATATTACCATTCCTCATTTCAGACTTGTTTCATGGGATTTTGCAATTGGTGAAGATGGAACTCCTATTATGATTGAAGCTAATCTCAACGGTGGCGGAATAAATATTAATCAGGTAAATAATGGTCCTATTTTTGGTGAGGATACAAAAATGATTCTTGATGAGGTTTTTGGAAAAGACAAAATTGCGTTATCTAAAAATGCACACTGAACATAGTATTTATATATCCAAAATCCGTCTTGAATATCTTAATTCTAATAAAGTTCTTGAAGATTATATAGCGGCGATATGGTGAGCCATATTAAAATGCCGGATGTTAGGAGTTTTTTCCTAACATCCGGCATTTTGAGTTTATTGAACATTAATATCTCTTGGGTGAAATATATAATTGACAACCCTGCAAGATTTTTGTAATAAAATATCTATTTTTTATTGACAAATTAATATATTTATGGTATAATCTGCTTATCTTTTTAAATTGCAGGAAGGGGATCGGAATAATGAGGAATAAATTGATCAGATTCGCATTATCTTCTGTCGTTTCACTCTCGGTGATGATCTCATCAATGCCGGCAGCTGCTTTTGCGGTTACTGAAACCGGCAAAACCGCAGATGACGGACATATCCATGAACATGATCATTCGCATGGTGATTGTTCTGAGGAGCATGAGAAGCTCTTATCGGGTGATGGTATCAATGTAGCAGTGCTTGATGCCGGAATTACCGACTATGAAACGGTAAAAAGCATCTCATTTGTAGATGATGCTGTGTTCAGTGACCACGGAAATCAGATGGCACAGATTCTTTTGAATGAGGTACCTGATGTAAGTGTTTTTGATGTGCGTATTCTTGATTCTGAAGGTAAAGGTACATATTCTGATGTAAGTAAGGCTATCGAATGGTCAGTGGCAAATGATGCTGACGTAATTGTTATGAGCTTTGAGGGATATGAGGCTTCTTCAATTCTTGAAAAGGCAGTGGATTATGCTGAGGAAAACGGTGTGCTTTTAATAGCTGCAGCAGGAAATGACAGCTCAGAAGATGCAGTATATCCCGCAGCATATCCGACAGTAATTTCAGCAGGCTTACTCAATGAGGAAGGTAATATCAGTGCGGTTTCAAATTATGGAGCTTCAGTTGATGTTTATGTTGTGGGCGCAGGCGGTACATCTTACGCAGCTCAGTATGTTGCAGCTGACGCAGTAAGATATATGCAGGAAAATCCTGACAGCAGCTGCGCTGAAATCCGCAGAATCCTCACAGACAATAAAATAAAGAGCTATAATAGTGTAAGCGGAGAAGTTGATTCTGCTGTATATGCCGCTGCGTGTTCACATATCTTCAATGGTTCATATACGGTAACAAAAGCAGCAACATGTACTTCAACAGGTACAAAGATAGGAAAATGTACGAGATGTTCTGCTGTAGTATCTACGGTTACTATTCCGGCGCTTAATCACAGTTGGAGCTCATGGAGCACAACAAAATCAGCAACATGTACTTCAACAGGTTCGCAAAAGCGCACATGTTCAAGGTGCAGAGCCACTGAAACTAATACAATACCTGTAAAAGGACATTCTTTCAACGGTTCATATACAACAACAAAGGCTGCAACATGTACTGAAGCAGGTACAAAGGTCGGAAAATGCTCAGTATGTTCTACTGTAGTTTCTACAGGCTCAATTCCGGCGCTTGGACATAGCCTTTCAACATCAATAAAAGATGCTACATGTACAACAAACGGTTCAAAAACTACAAAGTGCAGCCGATGTTCTTATTCATCAACATCATCAATACCTGCAACAGGACATACTTTCAACGGTTCGTATGAAACGACAAAGCCTGCTACCTGTACCACGGACGGCACAAAGGTAGGAAAGTGTACAAAATGTGCAGAAATAGTTTCTACAGCCACAATAGAAGCGCTCGGTCACGACTGGAGTGATTGGAGCACAACAGAATCAGCAACCTGTACTGAAGAAGGTACAAAGAAGCGTACCTGTTCAAGATGTAAAACAGACGAAACAGGTACAATACCTGAAACAGGACATACTTTCAATGGCTCGTATGAAACGACAAAGCCTGCTACCTGTACCACGGACGGCACAAAGGTAGGAAAGTGTACAAAATGTGCAGCTGTACTTTCTACAGCCACAATAAAAGCGCCCGGTCACGATTGGGGTGATTGGAACACAACAAAATCAGCAACCTGTACTGAAGAAGGTACAAAAAAGCGTACCTGTTCAAGGTGCAAAACAGTTGAAACAGGAACAATACCTGAAACAGGACATACTTTCAATGGCTCGTTTGAAACTACAAAGCCAGCTACTTGTACGGAAGACGGCACAAAAGTAGGAAAATGTATAAAATGTGCAGCTGTACTTTCCACAGCCACAATAAAATCACCCGGTCACGATTGGGGCGATTGGATAATAACATTTCCTGTAGGATGTGAAGTTCCCGGTGAAGAACAGCGCAAATGTACCGTATGTGATGAAAAGGAAAATCGGATAATCAAACCTACAGATCATAATTTTATCAAAGACAGTGCGTATTCAGATCCGGCAACCTGCAGAGAAATGGGATTTGATTTTTACTTTTGCATATACTGTAAATGCAATAAAAAAGTTCCTGTGCCACCGACAGATCATGAATTCACTCCATGGGAAATAACAGATGAGCCAACCTGCCTTAAAAAGGGTTCTAAGGTGCGCAAATGTAAATTCTGTGGAATTCCTCAGAAAATGGAAATGCCGGAACTCTCGCACACGTTTAACGGTTCATATTCAACTCCTTTGTCTGCTACATGCACAGAGAACGGCTTGAAAGAAGGAAAGTGTACTAAGTGCGGTACAGTTGTTTCTTCCGCAGTAATTCCGGCAACCGGCCATGATCTCTCATCGTATACACTTACACCTGCCACATGTACAACTAACGGAACAATGGTTACAGAATGTGAAAACTGTACCTATAGAAAGCTTACGTCTACACCTAAAAAAGGTCATAAATTCAATGGCACATTTGAAACGACAAGACCGGCTACCTGTACTGTTATCGGAGAAAAGGTTGGCAAATGTACAGAGTGCGGCGATATCGTTACAAAGGCAAGCGTTCCTAAAATAAATCATAAATTTTCAGAATGGGAATTAGTTGAGGATTCTACATGTACTGAAAGCGGTTCAAAAATCAGAAAATGCACCAATACTCATTGCACTCATTCAGAAACAGCAATAATCCCGCCAAAATCTCACAGGTTCAACGGTTCATTTGAAACAACGATACCTGCTACTTGTACTGCAAACGGAGAAAAGGTTGGCAAGTGTCTTAACTGTGGTGAGATACTCAATACATCAAAAACTCCTCCGAAGGGTCACAAGTTCGGCAAATGGATTATAATTAATGATTCAACCTGTACCATGACAGGCGCAAAAATCAGGCTATGCACCAATGATGATTGTAATTGTAAAGAAACAGGTATAGTTCCTCCGAAATCACACAGATTCAATGGTGTATTTGAAATAGTCAGACCGGCTGGCTGCACTGAGTACGGAATACAGGTTGGCAAATGCCTGAATTGTGACGAGGTGCTTAATACTTCTAAGGTGCCTCCGACCGGTCACAAATTCGGTCCTTGGGAAACAGTTACTGAATCTACTTGTACAGAGTCCGGTTCAAGAATGAGAAAATGTACTAATATCTACTGCACTCATACAGAGGAAGCAGAAATTCCTCCAAAAGCTCATAGATTCAATGGCTCCTTTGAAACAACAGTTTCTGCTACCTGCACTGAAAATGGTGAAAAGGTAGCTAAATGCCTGAATTGCGGTGATGTTATCAATACTGCGACAATTACTGCTTACGGTCATAATTACAGATGGACAGTAACTACACCTGCTACCTGTACATCTCAGGGAGAAATGGTGAAACAGTGTACAAGATGCGGAGATGTTGCAGAAACAAAAACAACACCTATACTTGCACATTCATTTAACGGTTCATTCAATATCAAAAAGGAAGCTACTTGTGAGGCGTCAGGAATAAAAGAAGCAAGATGCACAAAATGCGGTGAACTTCTTGCTTCAGCAGTTATTCCGGCAGGTCATATTATAAGAACAACAGAAGTGCCTGCAACTTGTACAACAGACGGTACTATAACAGAATCATGTATTCGCTGTCCTTATTCACTGACCCAGAAATCAACAAATAAAACAGGTCATAGCTTTAACGGTTCTTTCGATTATAAAGCACCTACAGCTACAGAAGATGGTTATCGTATCGGAAGATGTCTGAATTGCGGAGACGAACTCATTCACATTGTTGAGAAGTCTACTGGCTGCGACGTAAAATATGCGCCTAACGGAGGTTCGTGGACACCAAACGATACTACGGCAACATATACCACCGGCGGACTCAGCTATTATGTAACTAAGATCGTATATCTTCCTCCGACTGAAGCAAGACTGTATTATTCTCTGGTAGGAGACGATCTGTACAGAGACATAAGAGACAGATTGATTGAAATGTCACTGGAAGCTGCTATCAGATATTGTGCACAGCAGTATGAGATGGATGAGGATATGGCTGAATTAGTCGTTGAATCAGTACGTGATCTTCCGGATCTTACTGATTATGAGCTTGGCAAAATCGCTGAAGCCGGCGGAATGCAGAGTGACGGCACATTCGCTAATGGAATAATGATTACCAACAGCACAACATATATTAATAATCGTTATAATAACATATTTGCTCCTCCTGATACTATGGATACCATAATAATCAAAAAAGAATATGCAAGCTGGGACGATTCATATATGTATGGTCCTGACGGAAAGTGCGGTTCTTTTAATACAACAGACAAAGAGCCTCAATGGACACCATTCTGAACATAACTTTTAAAGTGCAGTCTGAGCTTATTGTTCGGATTGCACTTTTTATTTTATAGTCATTATAGTAAAAAAGACAAAACCATATAAAGCGGTCAGGCAGCAAGCTTTAACGGCCCTGCCTGATTACGCAGAAAAAATTCAGCAAGGAGAATTTACATGATAAACAAATTTAAAAGAATTACAGCAGTTTTGGCGTCTGCTGTATTTTCTTTGTCAGTGCTGATAAATCCGGATGATAATAATCTTTGTCCGGGATTACCGGCGGGTGCAGAAATTTCAGAGGGCGAATCTGATTCAGCTCAGGACAGCGGAAGCAATACTGATATTCAGCCTGTTGTTGAGGTTTTATCCGCAGCAGGCAACGAAAGCTCACAATATTCTTCATTACAGCTTGCACTTGAGGCAGCAGAAATCGGTGATACATTGACAATGCTGACCGATACTGCAATTGAAAGCGACGAAAAGATATTTGTATTTGATGGCGATATTACCAATGAGGAATTGTATCTGTTAAATTATGATTCAACCCCGAATACATTATATACATCAGGTGAAGGCTATATCGCTTATGTCCCAGTACAGGAGGACGAGCCTGATACCCTGATACTCCATAACGCAACAATTATCAGTCCTGACTATGATATCGAAGCTGAAAATGTGGAAAGCTGCGGAATTAATTTGCAAAAAAGCCTGAATATAGACTTTTACGGTAATAATACCATTACAGGCGGAGCTGCATACAATGGCAGCAGCGGCATATTTTCCAATGGAACCGTTACATTAAATGGTGCTGAGGAAAGCGTTCTGAATGTTAATGGCGGCTATGCAGGGGGTAATGTCAGCAGCGGTATTCGTGCTGATAATGTTGTTATCAGAGGCGGAATAGTAAATGCCTGCGGAGGATTATCAGCTATCAATGTCAGTGCAGGTATATGTGCCGATTCAGTCAGCGGAGATTTTAATGGTATTGCACTGACAGGCTTTGATGCGGGCGAAATACCGTCTGAACCTGTTGATTATACTGTATATGGCAACGCAAAGCTTACAACGGATTTTACACCGGGCGATTTTGGTGAATATACAGAAAATACAGACGGATATATCTTTACACTTACCGTTCCTGAGGAAGCTGTACTCACAATTCAGGAAACAGCAACGCTGAATCTTACGGCTATGGATTCGGAAAATATCAGTATTGAGGGAAAAATAATCAATAACGGCAATATTATCTGTAATCATACAGATGCAGATAAGGACAATAAGTGCGACATCTGTACTGCTCATTATGTTGCAGAAACAAACGGCGTTCTGTATTCAAAGCTGCAGGAAGCTATTGACAAATGCGAGGAAAACGGTACAGTTACTCTTATCGGCGACGTTACCGGAGAATCTGTGAATATCAAGCACAATTTGATTCTTGATATGAACGGTTACAGTATTACTCATGAGACAGCTGCCGCTATTGAAATTTCAACCAGTTCTTCACTGACACTCACCGGTGAAGGAAAAATTAGCGGTAACGGTGAGTATGCTATCTGTGTTTCTGAAGGTTCAACGCTTATTCTTGGCGGAGACGTGCCTGCCGTTAACGGAAAAACAGCAGATATATCTGTTAATGGTCAGAGTATAACAATCACAGATCCGTTTACTGTATATGACGATGATACGTACAGTATTATTCTGGCTGACAGCATAGGCAGCTTTGCAGATATTACTTCTGACAGTAAAGTGAATATTGGCGCTTTTACCGCTGCGGAATCTGACCATGCCGTCGGAGAAAAAAGTGACGGTTCATTCTACATTGGAATGAATATCTCTGATGCAGAAGTATCACCGATGCCTTTTGAAGCCGTTTTTTCAGGTGAGGACAGAATTGATGAAATAACAGTGACACATGGCGGAATTCTGACAAAGGATATAGATTATACTATATCAATTACCGATTCTGACGGAAATCCCGTGACAGAGCTTGTGAATACAGGTGTATACAGTATAACCATCAGTGGTATAGGTGATTATGCAGGTGCAACTGAGCTTTCCTGTCAGATTTATAATTCAGCTCCTGTTATAACATGGTCTGAGAGTATGATTTTTACAGACTACAATGGTCAGACTGCTGAAATAATACCTCCGATAGTTGAGCTTGAGGATTCTGGAATTTATGACGGCGAAATTAACTATTCTTATCGCAAATCAGGTTCTTCCGATGAATATACAGATGGATTGCCTGTAAATGCAGGTACATATGAAATAATGGCTGCAACTCCGGCGTTTGATAATTATGCCTCAGCAAAAACCGAAACTCCGCTTACTCTGACCATAAATAAAAAATACCTGACACCAACAGATTTTACCTTCAATGATCCTGAAAATCCTGTATATAACGGAAATGCAAAGGAAGTGACTATCACAGCCGACGTTACAGGTGCAGGTGAAATCAGTCTGAAGTATTATGACATAAACGGAGAGGAGACAACTCCGGTAAATGCAGGATATTATTATGTGGTCATTGATGTTTCGGAGGGAATCAATTACTATTCCGCAACAGAATATACAGCCGCAGAATGGTCATTCACAATTGAACAGGTAAAGCTTACAGCAGATGATTTTACATTTATTCCTCCGTCAGATGTTCTTCATGACGGCAATGTTAAGGAAGCGCAATTCAAATGCAAATATGACGATGTCGGTACTATTTACGTAAACTATTACAATGCAGAAAAAGAGCTTGTGATTCCCGTATATGCAGATACCTATACCGCTGCCGTTTATTATGTTGATAACGAAAACTATGCAGTGTCATCAGAGATTACGGATGAAAGCTGGACGTATATAATAACTCTTAATGCAATTAAGAATATTGAAGTTGATGTAAAAGCTCCCGTTGTCGGTGAAGCTCCGCAGAGCACTCTTGCCGGAGACGAAAGCTACTCGGCTTATATTGAATGGGATTGCTATACTGAGACTTTTGAATACAATACTCAGTATACGGTTAAAATCCGTCTCTATCCTGAGTACAATTACAGCTTTGCGAAAGAAATAGCTGTAGATGGCTACGAGGTATCATATCTTGATTACGGTGTGCTTGAACTGCAGCGTGTTTTTGATGCAACACCGAAGGCAAAAATTACAAGCCTTGTTCCTCCGGAGGATGTTGTTCTGACAAACCATTATTCCGACCCATACGAAATTTTTACTCTTCTTCCGACAATAATTGAAATTGAAGCAGAGGACGGTACAGATACGCTTTTCCTTGACTGGAAAATAAACAGTGAATATGACTATGATGCAAATGCAGAAAATACTTTTGAATGGACTGCATATATCGGTCAGCTTGATCCCGACGGATTCGAAATAACTGGTACAATTACCGTAACTAATGCAGATTATACAGATATCAGTGAGCTGCTCCTTATATCTATGAAGGATATAACATACGGCGAAAAGCCTGAGCCTGTCGGCATATTTGACGGTGAAGGAGAGTGGTCTTATCTTTACAGCGTTGATGAGTCTGACGGAACTGAAAAATTCACGGTTCTTTCTGATTTGTGTAATGATGCTGGGTACCTGAATGCAGGCACCTACCAAGTAAAAGCAATATATGAGGATAGCATACGCAGAGGTGAGATAACAGAGGAATTTGTTGTGAACAAGGCAATTCCGGTTCTTAATCCTGTGATTGTGGGAGATGAATTTACCGAGGATGACGAGCTTCCCGAAATAATTTTGTCTGAAGGAGATACACAAGGTGTTATCAAATGGCTGACTAAGCTGACAAGATTGATTGTCGGTGATAATATTATTAAGTGGCATTTCACTCCGACGGAAAATGAGAAATATGGGGAAGTAACCGGTACAATGGTAGTTCATGCGAAACCATTAACTACCACAACGACCACAACCACCACGACAACAACCACCACGACAACAACCACCACGACAACCACGACGACTACTACAACGACCACGACAACAACCACCACGACAACTACGACGACCACTACTACAACAACGACGACTACTACAACAACCACTACGACGACCACTACTACAACAACCACGACAACAAC
>JAGBIH010000102.1 GCA_017935095.1 Ruminococcus sp. | reverse complement strand
CTGCTGAGAAGGTCGGCGAGGATATCAGAGAGCTCTACAGCTGGAATAACGAAGAAGACAAATTCATTAACAACTAAGATTTTACTGTACCGACAGACGGGCGGCCGCAAAGGTCGCCCCTACAGGTCGGTTATACTATGAAAAGGACGCCCATCGGGCGTCCGCATAGAATATGGGGTTATTTAAGGCAATACAGGGAAAATAAGGGGTATAAAATGACAAGTTCATATATAAGAAAATTCAAACCGGATAAGCTTCATCTGATTTCGGCTGCATTGCTGCTCATTGCACTGATTTTTTTCATCAGCGGTGCTTATAGAGCGTTCCGCATAACAAACTGCACTGAACTTGCAGACATTTCCTATGAAAGCGATATCCATAAAAACGACAGCCTTGTTTTCAGCGCACAACCTGTCAGGAGGGTACTGAATCAGGCTTCAAAAGAAAACAATATAGTATGTGCACAGGTTTCAAAGGGCATAATATCCGATTACGAGATATTGGTGGTAAATTTCGCAGGCAAATACAGGTATGTTGCCGTAGAAAAAGATTCTGAGGAATACAACCGCTTTTTGAACAGCGAAGAAGTTACAGGCTATTTTTCGGATAAATACAGCAATGATTTTCTGGAATATATCTCAGGGATGGATGATTATTACGATGAGAAAAGCGTTATTCCGGAAAATGAATGTTCAGCTATGGGAATAATAATCGTTGACCGCAAACAGGAAACCCTCAGCTTTCTTTGGGGACTACCTTTTCTTGCAGCCGGACTTCTCCTGCTTCTGAAAGCAGGCAGCCCGTATTTCTATGTACCGGAGGATACTCCCGACAACAAAACAGAAAACAAATAAATTTTTTGAGGTGAAGATAAATGAATGGCAATTTTTTCTGCGAAGGTGTTGAAAAGGCATCACAGCGTTCCCTTTTCAATGCCCTCGGACATACAAAAGAGGAAATGAAGCGTCCTCTTGTAGGAATCGTTTCATCATATAACGAGATCGTTCCGGGTCACATGAATATCGACAAAATCGTAGAAGCCGTAAAGCTTGGTGTGGCTATGGGCGGCGGAACACCTGTGGTATTCCCTGCGATTGCTGTCTGCGACGGTATTGCAATGGGTCATGCAGGCATGAGATATTCTCTTGTGACCCGTGATCTTATTGCCGATTCTACTGAATGTATGGCGCTTGCCCATCATTTCGACGCCCTCGTAATGGTGCCAAACTGCGACAAGAATGTTCCAGGACTTCTCATGGCTGCCGCACGTATCAATATCCCTACAATTTTCGTCAGCGGCGGTCCTATGCTTGCAGGTCACGTGAAGGGCAAAAAGACAAGCCTTTCATCAATGTTTGAGGCTGTAGGCGCTTATACTGCCGGAAAAATGTCCCTTGAGGATGTTGAGGAATATGAAAACAACGCCTGCCCTACCTGCGGCTCATGCTCAGGTATGTACACAGCCAACTCCATGAACTGTCTTACTGAGGTTCTCGGTATGGGACTTCGCGGCAACGGAACTATCCCTGCTGTTTATTCCGACAGAATCAGGCTTGCTAAAATGGCAGGTATGCAGATTATGGAGCTCTACAGACAGAATATCCGTCCGCTTGACATCATGACCGAAAAGGCTTTTATGAACGCTCTTACTGCTGATATGGCTCTCGGATGCTCTACCAACAGTATGCTCCATCTGCCCGCAATCGCAAACGAATGCGGAGTTGATATAAATCTCGATATTGCAAATGAAATCAGCGCAAAGACTCCTAACCTCTGTCACCTTGCTCCGGCAGGTCATACCTATATGGAGGACCTCAACGAAGCAGGCGGCGTTTATGCAGTCCTCAACGAGCTTACCAAGAAAAATCTCATTCATACTGACTGCATGACAGTTACAGGTAAAACTGTGGGCGAGAATATCGCAGGCTGCGTGAACCGTGACCCCGAAACAATCCGCCCTGTTGAAAATCCTTACAGTGAAACAGGCGGTATTGCCGTACTCCGTGGAAATCTTGCACCAGACGGCTGCGTTGTAAAACGAAGCGCAGTTGCTCCCGAAATGCTCTCACATAAGGGAACTGCACGTGTATTCAACAGTGAGGAGGAGGCTATCAAGGTCATCTATGAGGGCGGAATCAAGGCTGGCGATGTTGTCGTAATCCGCTACGAGGGTCCCGCAGGCGGTCCCGGAATGAGAGAAATGCTCTCGCCGACCTCCGCTATTCAGGGCGCAGGCCTCGGCTCATCTGTTGCTCTTATAACTGACGGTCGCTTCAGCGGCGCAACAAGAGGTGCGGCTATCGGTCACGTTTCCCCTGAGGCTGTAAACGGCGGTACTATCGCTTACGTCAAGGACGGTGATATGATTTCCATTGATATTCCGAATCATACCATTACCCTTGAGGTCTCCGACGAGGAGCTTGAGGAGCGTAAAAAGACCATGCCTGTTCTCAGAAAGGAAAATATAACAGGCTATCTCAAGCGTTATGCAAGCATGGTTTCCTCCGCCGACAAGGGTGCAATCATCAACAGAAAGTAATTCCAATCCGCAGAAAACGTCAGTCCGACGTTTTCTTGTTCAGGAATTCAGAGGAGGCTTATTATGGCAAAGGTCATTTTGATATGCGGCAGACTCTGCAGCGGAAAGAGTACATATGCCGGAAAGCTCCGCAAAGAACAGAAAGCCGTTATACTCTCGGTTGACGAGGTTATGCTCGCTATCCTTGACCCGTATCTCGGTGAACGTCACGATGAATATGCCGACAGAACCCAGAAATTCCTGTTTGATAAGTCGCTGGATCTGATCGAGGCAGGCGTAAATGTAATTCTCGACTGGGGCTTCTGGAAAAAAAGTGCACGTGCAGCGGCTGCGGAGTTCTATAAATCACGGAATATTGAATGTGAGTTTCACTACCTCGATATCAGCGACGAGGTATGGAAACAGCGTATTGAAAAAAGAAACAATCTCGTTTCGTCAGGAAGCAGTGACGCTTATTTCGTTGATGAAAATCTTGCGGAAAAATTTGAGTCACTTTTTGAAAAGCCTGACAGAAATGAAATAAATATATGGATTGAACAATAAAACTCAGAAATGAAGCTTTACGGTTTGTAAAATAATTTCTGCATATGAAACATACGTATAACGTCCCGTAAATCATAAGAAAAGAGGTTTTTTACATGGGAATGACCATGACACAGAAAATTCTTGCAGCTCATTCAGGACTTGAATCGGTTCAGGCAGGACAGCTTATTCTTGCTGAGCTTGACTTAGTTCTCGGCAACGATATTACGTCGCCTGTTGCAATCAAGGAATTTTCAAAGCTCGGCAGAGACAGCGTTTTTGATAAGGACAAAATCACAATGGTTATGGACCACTTTGCTCCGAATAAGGACATAAAAGCAGCGGAGCAGTGTAAAATGTGCAGAGATTTCTGCGGCGAAAAGGATGTTACTCATTTCTATGACGTAGGACAGATGGGTATTGAGCACGCTCTGCTCCCCGAAAAAGGTCTTGTTACCGCAGGCAATGTCGTTATCGGCGCTGATTCCCATACCTGCACCTATGGCGCTCTCGGAGCCTTTTCAACAGGCGTCGGCTCTACCGATATGGCATGCGGAATGGCAATCGGCAAGGCATGGTTCAAGGTACCTTCAGCTATAAAGTTCAATCTTACAGGTAAGCTCAGAAAATATGTTTCCGGTAAGGATGTTATTCTGCATATCATCGGAAAAATCGGTGTTGACGGCGCTCTCTACCGCTCAATGGAATTCACAGGCGAGGGACTTTCCTCCCTTACAATGAGTGATCGCCTCTGTATCGCAAATATGGCTATTGAGGCAGGCGCTAAAAACGGTATTTTCGAGGTTGACGATATTACCCTTGACTACATAAAGGCTCACGGAGCAGCTGAGCCTGCAATTTATAAGGCTGACGACGACGCTGAGTATGATGAGGTTATCAATATTGACCTCTCAGAGATTCAGCCGACTGTTTCATTCCCTCATCTTCCCGAAAATGCAAGAACCTTTGATGAAATCGGTGACGTGAAAATTGATCAGGTTGTAATCGGTTCATGCACAAACGGCAGACTTGAGGATTTACAGGCTGCTGCTGAGATTATGAAAGGCAGAAAATGCGCAAAGAATGTACGTGTTATCGTAATTCCCGCAACACAGCAGATTTACCTCGACGCTATGGAACAGGGACTCCTGAAAATTTTCATTGAGAGCGGCGCTGTTGTTTCAACTCCGACCTGCGGTCCGTGTCTCGGAGGATATATGGGCATTCTCGCAAAGGGAGAGCGTGCAATTGCAACCACAAACCGTAACTTTGTCGGACGTATGGGTCATCCTGAATCGGAAGTATATCTTGCAAGCCCTGAAACTGCGGCTGCAAGTGCACTTACAGGAAGAATCACAAGTCCATGGGAGGTAATGAACAAATGAAATATACAGGAAATGTTATAAAATACGGAGATAATATTGATACCGATGTTATTATCCCTGCACGTTACCTCAATACAAGCGACCACGCTGAGCTTGCGTCACACTGCATGGAGGATCTCGACAAAACCTTTGTAAGCCGTGTACAGAACGGCGACATCATAACTGCCGGACAGAATTTCGGCTGCGGCTCCTCACGTGAACACGCTCCTATCGCAATCAAGGCAAACGGAGTTTCTCTCGTTATCGCAAAGAGCTTCGCACGAATCTTCTACCGCAACTCGATCAATATAGGTCTTGCTATCGTTGAATGTCCCGAAGCTGTTGACGGTATCAGCGAGGGTGACAAGGTTGAGGCTGATATGGATAACGGCATTATCCGCAATCTCACTACAGGCAAGGAGTACAGAACAGCTCCGTTCCCGGAATTCATACAGAAAATCATCGAAAACAACGGACTTATCCAGTCTATTGCCAACGGCAGCATTCAGTGACTACTTTTCAATCGACAATGCAGCGATTGCATATACAAAGTTTAAGAGGAGAGTATTTATGGAATTCAATATCGCTCTTTTAAGAGGCGACGGCATCGGTCCGGAAATTGTTGACAGTGCCGTAGCCGTACTTGAAAAAACAGCAGCCCGCTTCGGACATACATTCAATTTTATACCATATCTTATCGGCGGAAGTGCTATTGACAAAACAGGTATGCCGCTTCCTCAGGAAACAATTGACGGCTGTCTTGCAAGCGACAGTGTACTCCTCGGAGCAGTCGGCGGTCCGAAATGGGATGATCTCCCCGGTGAAAAAAGACCTGAAAAGGCACTTCTCGGAATACGCTCGGCACTCGGTCTGTTTACTAATCTCCGCCCTGCTAAGCTCTATCCCGCACTCAGAGGTGCTTCTCCGCTGAGAGAGGATATAGTCGGCGACGGCTTCGACCTTATGATAGTACGTGAGCTTACAGGAGGCATTTACTTCGGTGACCGTGGCTACCGTCAGGGTAAATACGGCGAAGAGGCTTATGATACCGAAGCCTACAGCGTCACTGAAATTGAGCGTATCGGCAGAGTCGCTTTTGAAACTGCAATGAAGCGCAGCAGGAGACACACCAGCATAGACAAAGCAAATGTGCTTGAATCATCACGCCTCTGGAGAAAGACCATACACTCCTTAGCCGAGGAATATCCCGGGGTTGAATACAACGATATGTTCGTTGACAATGCAGCTATGCAGCTTGTAAGAAACCCTCAGCAGTTTGACGTTATTGTTACGTCAAATATGTTCGGTGATATCCTCTCGGATGAGGCTTCGCAGATTACAGGCTCTATCGGTATGCTTGCGTCCGCATCACTCGGAGCTTCAACACGTGGAATGTATGAACCGATTCACGGCAGTGCACCTGATATTGCAGGTCAGAACAAGGCTAATCCCATTGCAACAATTCTCTCCGCAGCAATGATGCTCCGCTATTCATTCGGACTCTCAGAAGAAGCTGACTGCATTGAAAATGCAGTTGACAAGGTGCTTGAAGCAGGTTATCGTACCGCTGACCTTCTCGGCGGCGCAGAGGGTACTCCGCTCACCTGCACCGAAATGACAGAAAAAGTACTTGAGGCTCTGTAATGGCTAATATCCGTGAAAAACTCGACAACTGCTTCTGCGGTCTGACCTCGCTTACAGTATTCCGTAACATCCTTAAAGATGACGTTATATCAGCACTCTCAGACCTGCTGGAGTTTCAGGCTGACGGCAAAAGCTTTGATGTTAATATTTATTCCGAATTCGTATCAAGACTTTACCGCCATACCACCAATCTCTCAGAATACATCTTCAGAACCGTGTGCGAAGACGTGAACTTCTATATTTCCGGAAAATCCGAGGGTAAATGCTTTGATGAGCTTATAGAACAGACCGTAACCAATGAGCTTGAACTTCTCAGGGATATTTCACAGCTTACTCCTGAGGAGCTTCAATACGGCTACTACCGCATTTTTCCGCTTGCACAATGGAAAACCTCGGATATTGATTTTGCAGCAGGCTACAGCGAAAGAATCCGCATGATAGGAAAATACGGCTACGGCATGTATGCACGCAATAAGGTGTTCATCATGCGTGACAAGTCCATGATACCCGTGAAGCATCCCGATTCACAGAGACTCTGCGACCTTTACGGCTATGAGCGTGAAAGACAGTCTGTTATCAGCAATACCCTTGCTCTCATTGACGGAAAGCCTGCACAGAACACCCTGCTTTACGGCGACGCAGGTACGGGAAAATCCTCGACAGTCAAGGCAATTGTGAACGAATATGCCGACAGAGGACTCAGACTTGTAGAAATTACCAAGGAACAGCTGCGGGATATTCCCGATATCATAGATGAACTGAGCAGAAATCCGCTGAAATTCATACTTTTTATCGACGATCTTTCATTCTCGTCAGGCGATGACTGCTTCGGTGCACTTAAAGCTACCCTTGAAGGCTCTGTTTCATCAAAAGCAGACAATATCGTAACATATGCCACAAGCAACCGACGTCACCTCGTAAAGGAAAGCTTCTCCGACCGTGACGGTGATGACGTTCACCGCAATGATACCATGCAGGAGCTTCTTTCCCTCTCCGCACGCTTTGGTCTGAGAGTCAATTTTTCAAAGCCCGATAAAAAATCCTATATTTCCATTGCTTCAGCACTTGCAAAACAAAACGGCATAGAAATGAGCGAGGATGAGCTCTCACTCAAAGCTGAATCATTTGCCCTTCAGGGCAACGGACGCTCCCCACGAACAGCAAAGCAATTTGTAAATCAGCTTATTATCGAAAAGTAAACCACGAACTTTGTACGCATCGTACGACCGTACCTTGTCCGAATCAATAATACGGAGGTAATTCCAATGCTTACTCTTGATAAGGTCTATCACGCAAAATACATACTTAAACCGGTTATAAGAGAAACCGATATTATCCGTGCGCCAAAAATAAATCCCGATTCCGATGTCTATCTGAAAACAGAAAATCTTCAGATAACCGGTTCCTTCAAGGTAAGAGGTGCCTACTACCGTATGTCACAGCTCTCCGACCAGGAAAAGGCAAAGGGTGTTATCGCCTGCTCAGCAGGAAACCATGCACAGGGAGTTGCTCTTGCCGCAGCCAAAAACGGTATAAAATCCATTATCTGCCTTCCCGACGGCGCTCCTATTTCAAAGGTCGAAGCTACAAAAAGCTACGGCGCAGAGGTCTACCTTGTAAAGGGTGTCTACGACGACGCCTATGCAGAGGCTCTCCGTCAGCGTGATGAATACGGATATACCTTTATACATCCCTTTGATGATGAAAATGTCATTGCAGGTCAGGGCACAATCGGACTTGAACTGCTTGAACAGCTTCCGGATATGGACGCTGTTATCGTCCCAATCGGCGGCGGCGGACTTATATCAGGTGTTGCCTTTGCCATTAAGAGCCTCAACCCGAAAATCAAGGTTTACGGTGTTCAGGCAACAGGCGCTCCGAGTATGTACAACGCAGTACGTGACGGTAAAATCGAACAGCTCGAAGCCGTTTCCACTATCGCCGACGGTATTGCAGTAAAGGCTCCCGGAGAGAATACCTTCAGCATTGTCTCTGAATATGTGGACGATATCGTTACAGTCAACGATGATGAGATTTCAGCCGCTATCCTTGCTCTTATGGAACAGCAGAAGCTTGTTACCGAAGGCGCAGGTGCAGTCTCGGTAGCCGCAGCAATGTTCAATAAAGTGCCTGTAAAGGGCAAGAAGGTTGTGTGCCTGCTTTCGGGAGGAAATATCGACGTTACAATCCTTTCACGTGTCATAAAGCGTGGTCTGCTTATGTCGGGACGCTCCTATTCAATGATGATTGAGCTTATCGACAAGCCCGGCCAGCTTATGGATGTTTCCAGAATTATTGCCGAGCTTGGCGGAAATGTCACATCTATTCACCATGAACGTGCAAATGAAGGCTCAGCAGTCAACGGCTGCTACCTCAGAATAGTCCTTGAAACACGTAATTATGAGCATATCGAGCAGATCAAACAGGCTCTTGCCGATGAAGGCTTCAAGGTACTCAACAACAATTGATTTACGGAGGATGATTTTATGATAAAAATTCACACAGATAAAGCACCTGCTGCTGTAGGTCCATATTCACAGGCTATCGTATCAAACGGAATGGTTTATACCTCAGGTCAGATTGCAATCAACCCTGCCACAAATACCGTAGAGGCAACCGATATAAAGGGACAGACTGAACAGATTATGCGCAACCTCGGAGAGGTTCTCAGAACCGCAGGCTCATCCTTTGAAAAAGCTGTCAAGACAACCTGCTTCCTCGCAGACATGAACGATTTTGCAGCATTCAATGAAGTCTACGCTGAATATTTCACATCTCTTCCCGCAAGAAGCTGTGTTGCAGTAAAAACCCTCCCGAAGAATGTACTCGCAGAGGTTGAGGTAATTGCAGAGAGCTGCCTTTAATGCAATGCCGCTTTACTTAAAATAATACAGGAGAAATACTATGACAGTATATGAATTGCAGCAGGAAATACTCCGGCTGAAAAAAGAAACAAATACAGCAATCCTCGCACACAGCTATCAGGCAAGAGAAATATGTGAAATTGCTGATTTTACAGGTGACAGCTATAAGCTGAGCGTTGACGCAAAAAATATTGATGCTGAAAATATCCTGTTCTGCGGAGTGCACTTTATGGCGGAAACTGCCAAAATACTGTCTCCACAGAAAAAAGTATTCCTTTCCAATAAAAATGCAGGCTGCCCGATGGCAGAACAGATGGACGCTGAAATGATAAGCAGAATCAAAGAGGAAGAACCCGACCGCACCGTTGTTGCCTATATCAACACCACAGCCTCGCTGAAAACGGTCTGTGACGTATGCGTTACCTCAGCAAGCGCACTGAAAATCGTAAAAGCAATTGACAACAACAAGATTCTTTTCATCCCCGATTGCAATCTCGGTGACTTTGTAAAGAAAAATGTTCCCGAAAAGGATATAAAGCTGCTTCAGGGCGGCTGTCCCGTGCACTCCGCTATCACTGCCGATGAGGTACGTAAGGTAAAGGCTGAACATCCCGATGCTCTTTTGCTTGTTCACCCCGAATGTAAGCCTGAGGTTACAGCTCTTGCCGATTATGCCGGTTCAACCTCCGGAATTATCGCCTTTGCTGAAAAATCCGACGCAAAGGAATTCATTATCGGTACTGAAATCTCAATCGCTGAGCATTTACAGTACGATTGCCCTGACAAGAAATTCTATCCGCTTTCAATGAAGCTCATATGCAGCGATATGAAGCTCACCACTCTCCCCGATGTTTACAGGCTTCTTAAAGAAATAGAAAATGGAACTGCCGAGGAGCTGACAATGAGCGACGAGCTTATCGCAGATGCAAGAAAATGTATCGACGAAATGATACGTCTTGGTAACTGAATATGAAGAAAATCGTCGAAAAGCTTTATTCGCAGGGCGATGTGACCGATAACGAGCTTGAAGCACTTATCAATACATCCGACGAAGCTGCAATAAAGCTTCTCCAAAGCCTCGCCGATAAAACCCGACAGAAATTCTATGGAAAAAAGGTCTATCTCAGAGGTCTTATAGAAATTTCAAGCTATTGCAGAAATAACTGTCTTTATTGCGGAATACGCTGCAGCAATAAAGACGCCGACCGCTACCGTCTGAGCCGTGAGGAAATTCTTTCCTGCTGTGAAAATGGCTACAGGCTCGGCTTCCGCACCTTTGTAATGCAGGGCGGTGAGGACCCTTACTTCACTGATGATATAATCTGTCCGATTATCGCTGAAATACGTGACAAATATCCCGACTGCGCTATTACTCTTTCCCTCGGTGAGCGCTCTTATGAGAGCTACAGACGTATGAAGGAAGCCGGTGCGGACCGCTATCTGCTCCGCCACGAGGCTGCTGACGAAGAACTTTATTCAAAGCTTCACCCTGAGAGTATGAGACTTGAAACACGTAAAAAGTGTCTGTTCAGCCTCCGTGAGCTCGGCTATCAGGTAGGCTCAGGATTTATGGTCGGAGCACCCTTCCAGACAACAAAGCACCTTATCGCCGACCTGAGATTTTTACAGGAGCTTCAGCCTCAGATGATAGGAATCGGACCGTTCGTGCCTCACCACTGCACTCCGTTTGCAGGCGAAAAAGGCGGTACAACTGAGCTTACACTCCGCCTTCTTGGAATAATAAGACTTATGTTTCCGGAAGTTCTTCTTCCCGCTACTACAGCTCTCGGAACTATTTCACCCGACGGCAGAGAACGTGGACTCATGACAGGCTGCAATGTTGTAATGCCGAATCTTTCCCCTGTCGGAGTAAGAAAAAAATATGACCTGTATGACAATAAAATAAGCAGCGGAGACGAGGCTGCGGAGTGCCGTGACAGTCTGCGGAAGCGTATTGAAGCCATAGGCTATGAGGTTTCCCAGGAAAGAGGCGACGCCACAGGCTTTACCGTATAATTATAAATAAAAAGGAGTTACAAATAATGAGAGTAAGATTTCATCTTCCCGATTTTTCCGGAAATTTCAAGCTGAATCTCATGTTTACAGAAATGCTGAAGAATCGTCCTGAATACTTCCGTGAGGGAGTGGAAATAGCCTCCTTCTACGGAGTTTTCCCGCCATGTCTCTGGAACGGCGGCAGAGCTCAGGGCGGCAACACTGATAAAAACTTTATAAAAGGCGTAATCAAGGCATTCAATGACAGGGGTATACCTCTGAGATTTACCTTTACAAACCCCGTTCTTGAAAAAAAGCATCTCAGCGATGAGCGCTGCAATATGATTCTCAATTATGCCAACAACGGTCTTAACGAAGCGATTGTTGTATCAGAGTGCCTTGAAGATTACCTCAGAAAGAACTATCCGAAATTCAAGCTTACAAGCTCTACCTGCAAGAGAATTACCAGCCCAGAAGCTCTTGAAAATGAGCTTGGAAAGGATTATCATATCGTCGTTGTGGACTATGATTTCAATAATAACTTTGAGGTCCTTGAAAAACTCCCCCGCAAGGAGGACTGCGAGCTTCTCGTAAATGCCTGCTGCGAGCCGGGCTGCAAGCGCAGAGCTGAGCATTACCGTACAATCGGAGAGCAGCAGCTTGCCTATTGTGCACACATAAAAAAATACCCCAATCTTCCGTTTGACCTTGAAAAGCATGACCCCGAAAACTTCCGCAGCTGTCCTTATTCGCAAAGAGGTACTTTCGAGCTGCGCAACCTCAGCACTCATATCTCACCGGACGCTATCTGGGAAAAATATGTGCCTATGGGCTTTGAACAGTTCAAAATTGAGGGCAGAACCGCAAGTCCGCTTAATGTTCTTGAAACATATATGTATTACATGATCAAACCGGAGTGCCGTGACGAAGCCCGCTTCGCTATGCTCAAGAATCTTGAGAACGCCGGTGCACTCATTTTCAGATAATAAGGAGGGAAATATGAAAGTAAGATTCCACCTGCCTGAATTTGTTCATCAGTTCAAATTTAATCTCATATTTGCAACCATGCTTCAAAACTGTCCGCAGTTTTTCCGTGAAGGCGTAGAAATAGCGTCAATCTACGGCGTATTTCCACAGTCTCTCTGGAACGGAGGAAGAACGGTAGATGGACTCTGTGACATGAGCTTTGTGAATGGTGTGCTTAAAACATTTAACAATAAAGGAATACCTCTCCGCTTTACATTCACAAATCCACTGCTTACCGAGGAGCATCTTCATGATGAATTCTGTAATAAGGTAATGGCTGCCGCCGATAACGGACTGAACGAGGTAATTGTAAATTCGCCTCTGCTTGAGGATTATATAAGAAAAAACTACCCCCGATACAAAATCACAAGCTCTACCTGCAAAAGAATCACCGATATAGAAAAGCTTCAGGATGAAGTAAACAAGGATTATCATATTGTAGTTGTTGATTACGACCTTAACAATAAATTTGATCTGCTTGAAAAAATCCCGCACAAAGAAAAGTGTGAAATCCTTGTAAATGCCTGCTGCGACCCGGGCTGCAAAAAACGTGTAGAGCATTATCGTGAGATAGGAAACAAACAGATTATATTCTGCGAGCATATACGGAAGCATCCGAACCAACCTTTCAGACCGGAGGACCATAAGGAGCTGTCATTCAAGGAGTGCAGATGCACCGAAAGGTCAATTTTGGATATAAAGGAACTCAGCACACACGTAACTCCTGACGATATATGGAATAAATATGTTCCTATGGGCTTCAACCAGTTCAAAATCGAAGGACGTACAGCTCCGAGACTGAATCTTATAGAAACATATCTCTACTATATGATAAAGCCTGAATATATAGACAGGGCACGTATTATGTTACTCTTAAACCTTGAAAATAACGGTGTTATCAGCATAAACAAATAAATTCAGGCAAAGCTATACCTATTAATGGTTGACAAACCGATGAAAATTTCATATAATATAAATATAACGCAAAGGCGTAGCAGTCAGAGTAACTTTTTCTCAGCCTTTCAGAGAGCGTCGGGTCGGTGCAACGGCGCAGGCGGAATTTGTGAAGTGCGGCTGTCAGCTCCGGAGAGGAAATAACAGTATTCTCCGGCGGATTTCCCCGTTAAAGGATACTCAAGATATAAATCGGAGTGGAACCGCGTATATACGCCTCCGGGGACATAACCCCCGGAGGCGTTTTCTTTTGCAAAGGAGGAGAACGCTTTGTTCAGATATATTAAACGTGATATAAGACTGATTAAGGAACGTGACCCCGCAGCACGCAATGCTTTTGAAATTCTTCTGACCTATCCGAGCCTTTCTGCTATCAGAAGCTATCGTATCGCACATTGGCTCTATAAACACGGTATGTTTACTATGGCAAGAATTATTTCCCAGCGTGCAAGAAATAAAACCGGTATCGAAATTCATCCCGGCGCTCAGATAGGCAAGGGACTCTTTATCGACCACGGTATGGGTGTTGTTATAGGCGAAACTGCTATCATAGGCGATAACTGCCTGCTTTATCAGGGAGTGACCCTCGGCGGTACGGGCAAGGATAAGGGCAAGCGTCACCCTACACTCGGCAATAATGTCCTTGTCGGTGCAGGAGCCAAGGTCCTCGGACCGTTCAGAGTCGGAAACAATGTCAAGATTGCCGCAAATGCAGTTGTTCTAAATGCAATTCCCGATAACTGTACAGCTGTGGGAGTGCCCGCAAGAATAGTCAAACGTAACGGCGAAAAGGTATCAGAGCGCAAGGTTACTCAGGATATCGACCAGATTCACATTCCCGATCCGGTTTCACTTGAGCTTTGTAAACTTCACGCAGAGGTCAATAACCTGAAAAAGGAGCTTGATGGTCTGAAATCCGACGGAAAATAAACCGGCTGTATCATAATCATTACATTTATAACAGGAACGTCAGAAATGCCGTCCCGTTCAACGTCAAATATAAAAGGAGAGATTTACAATGCAGTTATATAATTCGCTTTCACACAAAAAAGAGGACTTCATCCCAAGAGAATCAGGCAAGGTGAGTATGTACACCTGCGGCCCTACTGTATATCACTATGCGCACATAGGTAACCTCAGAAGCTATATCATGGAGGATATCCTCGAAAAATACCTCCGCTTCACAGGTCTTGATGTTACAAGAGTCATGAATATTACCGATGTCGGACACCTCACCAGCGACGGCGATACCGGCGACGATAAAATGCTCAAGGGTGCAAAGCGTGAAAAGAAAACCGTCATGGAAATCGCAAAATTCTATACAGACGCTTTCTTCGCCGACTGCAAAAAGCTCAATATCAAGACTCCCGACGTTGTTGAACCGGCAACCTCCTGCATAGATGATTTCATAAGGGTGATTGAAGGTCTTATCGAAAAGGGCTTTGCTTACGAGGCTGGCGGAAATATCTACTTCGATACCTCCAGACTTGAAAAATATTACGTTTTCAACGACTTCAAGGAGGAAGACCTTGCTGTCGGAGTACGTGAGGGCGTTGAGGAGGACTCAAATAAGCGCAATAAGGCTGACTTCGTTCTCTGGTTCACAAAATCCAAATTCGACGATCAGGAGCTTAAATGGGACAGTCCATGGGGAATCGGCTATCCGGGCTGGCATATCGAATGCTCATGCATCAGCATGAAGCACCTCGGCGAGTATCTTGATATCCACTGCGGAGGAATAGACAACGCATTCCCTCACCATACAAATGAAATTGCCCAGAGCGAGGCATATATCGGACATAAATGGTGCAATTACTGGTTCCATGTTCTTCATCTCAATACAAACAGCGGCAAGATGAGCAAGTCTACAGGCGAATTCCTCACAGTTTCACTTCTTGAGGAAAAGGGATATAATCCGCTTGTTTACCGCTATTTCTGCCTGCTTTCACATTACAGAAAGTCCCTCGTTTTCACATGGGAGAATCTCGACAACGCCGTAACCTCATATAATAAGCTCGTTGAAAAGCTCGTTCCGCTCGTTAAGGATAAGTCCGGTGAAACCGACTCCGCCGAATATGACCGCCTGATGAAGGGCTTCACAGACGCTCTTGATAACGACCTCAATACTTCCCTTGCAATTACCGCAGTTTACGACGTACTCAAGTCCAAAGCAAATGCTGCAACAAAGCTTGCACTCCTCGCAGAATTTGACAAGGTACTCGGAATAGGACTGATTTCAGCTGCCGAAAAGCTTGCTGAATCAGCAGAAAGTGGCGCAGCTGATATCCCTCAGGAGGTTCTTGACCTCATTGAGCAGAGAAAGGCTGCACGTAAGGAAAAGAATTTTGCTCTTGCAGATGAGCTTCGTGACAAAATTGCAGCTCTCGGCTATGAGGTCAAGGAAACAAGACAGGGAACTGAAATCAACAAAATATAAACCGTGTCTGAAAATTATACCGAACGGAGAATCATCTGATGGCAAGAATATACCCTCTTTTCAGCTCAAGCAAGGGTAACTCCACCTTTATCGGAACTGAAAAAGGCGGAATATTAATAGACTGCGGAGTCAGCTTCAAACGGCTGTCCGCAGCTCTTGAAATCAACAATATACCGCTTGCCTCAGTGCAGGCAGTATTTATCACACACGAGCATTCCGACCATGTAAACGGACTCAAAATGCTTACGTGCAAAACGGGACTGCCTGTATACGGTCAGAAGCGTACCCTCCAGAGACTGTGTGACTCAGGGAAAATTTCCCCATCATCCCATGTAATAGATATGACCAATATTTCTATTGCCTGTGCAGGCTCTGAGGTAAGCTGCTTCAATACTCCCCATGATACTATCCAGAGCTGCGGCTACAGAATACATACCGAGGATGACAAATACTGTGCCGTATGCACCGACCTCGGACACGTAACACCGGAGGTTGATCAGGCTCTTACAGGCTGCCGTCTTGTTCTTCTCGAAGCCAATTACGACGAAAATATGCTCCGCACAGGCTCATATCCTCTTTACCTGAAAGAGCGTATTCTGTCAAAAAACGGTCACCTCTCAAACTCTGACTGCGCTGTGCAGGTCGGAAAGCTTATTGAACGTGGAACAACTCACTTTATCCTCGGACATCTCAGTCAGGATAATAACCGCCCTCAGATAGCCGATTCAACTGTCCAGAACAGTCTGCCGCAGTTTACACGCTGCAAGGATTATCTGCTGGGAGTTGCTCCGGTTGAAACAAGAGGAGGAGCTGTGATTTTTTAATGAATATCAATCTTATCGTTATAGGCAAGCTCAAGGAGGACTATCTCCGCAGTGCCTGCGCCGAATATATAAAAAGGCTGTCACGCTATTGCACATTCCAGCTTTTTGAGCTGGATGAATGCAGAATCAGCGATAATCCATCCGAAAAGGAAATAGCCTCTGCACTGAAAAAAGAGGCTGAGCAGATAAAAAAATATGCAAAGGGAATGATAATTCCGATGTGTATTGAAGGAAAACAGCTGAGCAGCCCTGAGCTTTCGGAAAAAATTTCCTCAGCAGGACTGAATGGCTTCAGTACAATTACTTTCATTATCGGAAGCTCATTTGGTCTTGACCCCGAAATCAAAGCTTCGGGAACCCTGAAGCTTTCAATGTCAAAAATGACCTTTCCCCATCAGCTTGCACGTGTTATGCTGCTTGAACAGATTTACCGTGCCTTTCAGATCGCCGAGGGCGGAAAATACCATAAGTAAGTGATATACTTACAGGAGTTTTACATGAATTATTGAGGAAAACCCTTTTGAAAAAGGGTTCTTCCTCAAACTCCTTTCCTAAAACTTTCAGTTTTAATTTCAGCCTGACAGAGCACACACCAAACAAAGAAAGAATTTTAAATTTCTTTAGGTGTGCTCTGTCAGGCTGAAATTAGCATTAAAAGTCTTTGGAAGGGGGTACGGGGGAGAACCTTTCTTCAGAAAGGTTTCCACCGATAAATACGTGCAAATTCCTATAAGTGTATCACTTAAATAAAAACCGCATTACGGTCGGATGACTGCAATGCGGTTGATTTTTAATTACTTTGCCTTTTTCTTTGCGCTTTTGTTTTTCCACCATGACCATGTTACAGG
>JAGBIH010000101.1 GCA_017935095.1 Ruminococcus sp. | reverse complement strand
ACTTCATCCGTAGCTTAGCAGAGAAAAATCTGCTGGCGCGGATTGAGAGATTTGAACTCTCGCGCCGGTTTCCCGACCTACTCCCTTAGCAGGGGAGCCCCTTCACCACTTGGGTAAATCCGCAAACTGACGAGCAAGAGAAAATCTGCTTACTCAATAAAATATAAATGGCGGAGAGGGTGGGATTCGAACCCACGGTACGTTGCCGTATCACCGGTTTTCAAGACCGGCTCCTTAAACCACTCGGACACCTCTCCGTATTTGTTTTCATATTGTAGCTGTCTCATTCAGCTTTTATATTATACCACTCATTTTACGGATTGTCAAGAAAAAAACGAAATAAAGTGTAACAAAAGATTTTCAACAAAATTGTGCAATATTACCTTAGAAGTCTTGTGAATTCAATTCTTCTGTCAGATTACTAATAATATATGTAAGAAAATATGAAAAATTATAAAAAAAATCCTCTTTTTGAAAAAATGTACTTTACATCAGAGCTTTTTTAGTGTAAAATAAAAGGGATAGATAATTTTGTGAGGTGCAGTTATGGAACCAAAATATAAAAGAATACTTTTAAAAGTCAGCGGTGAGGCTCTTGCAGGTGATAAAAAAACCGGTCTTAACTATGATGTTATTGTTGACATCTGCCGCAGTATAAAAAAATGTATAGATGCCGGAGTTCAGGTTGCTGTTGTAGTTGGCGGCGGTAACTTCTGGAGAGGCCGCTCCGGAGGTTCTATGGACAGAACCCGTGCCGACCATATCGGTATGCTTGCTACAGCAATGAATGCTCTTGCACTTGCTGATGCTCTTGAATCACTCGGCTGTGTCGTAAGAGTTCAGACAGCTATTACCATGCAGCAGGTTGCAGAGCCATATATACGCAATAAGGCTGTAAACCACCTTAATAAAGGAAGAGTTGTTATCTTCGGCTGCGGAACAGGAAATCCGTTTTTCTCAACAGATACTGCTGCATCGCTCCGTGCAGTTGAAATTCAGGCTGACATTTTCCTCAAGGCAACTCTTGTTGACGGAGTTTATGACAAGGATCCACACAAGTATCCTGATGCAAAGAAATATAATCAGCTTACATTCAGTCAGGTGCTCAGTGACGGACTTGCAGTTATGGATTCAACTGCTGCAACGCTCTGCCGTGACAATAACATGAAAATGCTTGTTTTCGATTTATCACGTCCCGACAATATCCTTGATGCTGTTATGGGTGAGGATATCGGAACAGTTGTATGTGAAAAGTAATGTAATATTTTCGGGAGAATCCCGTTTTATGCCAGATACATAAATAATTAACGAAAGGAACTTATAACAATGAAAGAACAGATGAACACAGCTAAAGAAAAAATGACAAAGAGCCTTAATGCTCTTGGAAACGAATTCGCATCAATCCGTGCAGGAAGAGCAAACCCTGCAGTTCTTGACAAGGTGCTTGTTGACTATTATGGTGCAGCAACTCCTGTAAACCAGATGGCTGCAATTTCAGTAGCAGAGGCAAGAATCCTCGTTATTCAGCCATGGGACAAATCCACACTCAAGCTTATCGAAAAGGCTATTCTTGCTTCCGATATCGGAATCAATCCCACAAATGACGGTAACGCAATCCGCCTTGCATTCCCTCAGCTCACTGAGGAAAGACGTAAGGAGCTTTGCAAGACTATTAAGAAGTACGGCGAGGAGTGTAAGGTTACAATCCGTTCAATCCGCCGTGATACAATGGAAAAGTTCAAGGCAATGAAGAAGAATTCAGAAATCACTGAGGATGACCTCAAGGACTGCGAAAAGAAGGTTCAGGACCTTACAGACAAGTTCTGCGCTGATGTTGATAAGTCAGTTGCAGACAAGGAAAAAGAAATCATGACTGTTTAAGGTGAAGCATGGCATTATTCGGAAAAAAACAAACCACTGAGCTTACCCTGCCTGAGAAGCTTCCTCAGCACGTTGGCTTTATCATGGACGGCAACGGCAGATGGGCAAAAAAACGTGGTCTTCCACGTTCCTTCGGCCATAGGGAGGGTGCAAAGAACTTCAAGAAAATCGTCCGCTACTGTAAGGATATAGGACTGAAGAATATTTCTTTCTATGCCTTTTCAACTGAGAACTGGCAGCGTCCGAGTGATGAGGTAGCTACAATTATGGAGCTTTTCCGTGACTATATTGTGGATGTTAGAAACTTTCTCAGCGAAAATACACGTATGATTTTCCTCGGCGACAAAAGCGCTTTTGATGAGGATTTACAGGAAAAAATGATTAAGCTTGAGGAGGATACCGCTCACTATGACGAGATGACCCTCATGATGGCTGTAAACTACGGCGGACGTGATGAGCTCGCTCATGCGGCAAGGATTCTCGCACAGAAAGCTGTAAACGGCGAAATCAGACCTGAGGACATAACAGAGCAGTCAATTGCTGACGAACTTTATACAAAGGGAATTCCTGATGTTGATCTTGTTATACGTCCAAGCGGTGAGCTTCGTCTTTCAAATTATCTTATCTGGCAGTGCGCCTATGCTGAGTATTACTTTACAGATATCCTTTGGCCTGATTTCACTCCTAAGGAGCTTGACAAGGCGCTGATTGACTTTGACAGCCGCCACCGCCGTTTCGGAGGTGTGTGATGCTTACAAGAATAATTTCAGGTGCAGTCGGAGTAGTAATACTTGCGGCAGTGCTGTTCTTCCACGATACAATAGTGCTGCCAATAGCCGTAGCGGTAATGATTGCAATTATGCTCTATGAGCTTCTCCGTGCAGTAAAAATGGAAAAGTGTATCCCTGTTCTTGCAGCATCGGAGGTATGCGGAATATCCGTGCCCTTTCTTTATAATATGCTGTATTACTGGGAATCAATTCCGAAGATGGATGCAGACATACGAACAAGAAATATCGAAGGTGCAGTTCCGCTTGTTGCGTTTGTAGTCGTACTTTTTTCAGCCTTTGTGATATTTCTCACATGGCTCCGCAATCACAAAACAATACGTTATGAGCAGGTGTTTTTTGTGCTTGCAGTCACGGTTCTCGTTCCGCAGGCAATGAGTACGATTGTCCGTATCGACAGAATGTATGAAAAAGAAGGCTTATTCCTTCTGATTATGGCTCTCTGCGGTGCATGGATTGCGGATACAGGGGCATACTTCACAGGTGTGGCATTAGGAAAGCATAAGCTTTGTCCGGAAATCAGCCCGAAGAAAACAATTGAGGGCTTTATCGGCGGAATCGTCACAACGGGACTGGTATATGCTGCTGCATTTTCTGTATACGAAGGTGAATTTGATATCGCAAAGGTACTTTTCACATTTTTCCTCGGAGCAGTTTGTGCAGTAATAGGTACAATAGGTGATCTTTCAGCGTCAATGGTGAAGCGTCAGATAGGCTTCAAGGATTACGGAAAGATTATGCCCGGTCACGGAGGACTTATGGATCGTTTTGACAGCGTGCTCTTTGTACTTCCTACATTCTATGCATTTCTTGTTTTAAGCGATCTTATGGATTTTGCTATAATATAATCTGACTGTGAAAGGAGACTAATCGTATATACTGCGGATAGTCCCTTTCGCATTTTATTGGAAATAACAACATAAAATCAATAAGGAAGTTTTCCTTGCAAAGGTGATGAAAATGAACAGGACAGTTTCAATTCTCGGCTCAACAGGCTCAATCGGCACACAGTCGCTTGATGTCTGCGAAAAGCACGGTTTAAAGGTAACAGCTCTCGCAGCTCACAGCAGCGTGAAGCTCCTTGAGGAGCAGACACGAAAATTTGCTCCTGAGTATGTCTGCATCTATAATGAAGGTATGTACGGCGAGCTGAAAAGCCGCCTTTCCGACACAAGCACAAAAATTCTCTGCGGTATGGAGGGACTTTGTCAAATTGCTGCCCTTGAACAGAGTGACATCGTTTTGAATTCCGTTGTCGGAATGGTCGGACTTCTTCCGACGCTCACAGCAATCAATGCAGGAAAAAATGTTGCGCTTGCAAATAAGGAGACTCTCGTTGCAGGAGGTACACTTGTTACCTCACTGGCACGTGAAAAGGGAGTCACAATTTATCCCGTTGACAGCGAGCATTCAGCTATATTCCAGTGCCTGCAGGGCAACAAGCGTGAACAGCTGAGCAAGATAATTCTCACAGCGTCGGGAGGACCGTTTTTCGGAAAATCCTATGATGAACTGCGCTCTGTGACCAAAGCTGACGCCCTGAAGCATCCGAACTGGGATATGGGCAATAAGATAACTATTGACTCTGCAACGCTCATGAATAAAGGACTTGAATTTATCGAGGCAAAATGGCTCTTTGACCTTGAACCTGAACAGATTGAAATTGTTGTTCACCGTCAGAGCGTAGTTCATTCGGCTGTAGAGTACAACGACTACTCTGTAATTGCACAGCTTGGAGTGCCTGATATGAAAATCCCGATTCAGTATGCACTTACCTATCCTGATCGTCTGGAATGTCCGACAGGACGTCTTTCGCTCACCGATTATGGCAGGCTTACCTTTGAAAAGCCCGACTATGGAACCTTCAAATGCCTGAGTGCCGCAATTGAAGCTATCTCAAGAGGCGGAGCATATCCATGTCTTGTCAATTCAGCTAATGAGGAGGCTGTAAGAGCATTCCTCAATGATGAAATTTCGTTTATTCAGATAGGTGAGATAGTATCCTCAGTACTTGATGAGTTTGAGCAGTCGGAGATATCCGGCTACGAGGATGTTATGGAAGCTGATAAAAAGGCAAGGGAATTTGTAAGAAACAGAATTTAACATGGCAGATTCTGCTTTATAAAGCGTTTCCGGCAGCCTGAACATTGGAAAGGATATAATTTAAATGGGTATAGTTATTGCAATTATTATTTTTGGAGTTATCGTAACTGTTCATGAATTCGGACACTTCATCTGCGCAAAGCTGAGCGGCATACGTGTTCTTGAATTCTCTATCGGTATGGGACCGAAGCTTCCGCAGAAGCAAAAGGGTGAGACAAAATATTCCCTCAGACTTCTTCCTGTAGGCGGTTACTGTGCAATGGAGGGTGAGGACTCTGAAACCGAGGACGAAAGAGGATTCCGCAATGCAAAGCTCTGGAAGCGTATGGTTGTCCTTGTTGCAGGTGCATTTATGAATTTTGTGCTTGGTATTATTCTGCTTGTGATTATCGTAAGCATGATGGAGGTAGTACCTACACGTGAAGTAAAAGGCTTTTACAGTAAAGAGAATGACGACGGCTCTGTGACATATTATTCAAAAAGCTATGAAACAGGTCTGCGCCACGGAGATAAGATTCTTGAGATTGACGGTACAAATGTCTACAGCATTCTCGACCTTAATTATATTTTTGATACCGCTTCGACCAATGTACATGACGTGACTGTCAGACGTGACGGCAAGAAGCTTGAGCTTGAGGATGTTGAATTCTATGATACCCAGAACGGAGATACCTTTGACTTCGGACTCGTGTACAAAGAAAAAAATCCGCTTACTGTTCTGAAGGGCTCGGGAGATATTTTCATGTCAATGAGTCATATCGTAGGAATGTCCCTCAAGCAGCTCGGAACAGGAAAGGTCAGCAAGGATGAGGTTTCAGGACCTGTAGGCGTAGTCAACGAGATAAGTACGGCTGCGGAGGAAAGTGAAACCAAGGAGGATACTGTATTCAATCTTCTCTACATTGCTGCGCTGATTACGATAAATGTGGGAATTTTCAACCTTCTTCCTATTCCGGGACTTGACGGAGGCAGACTGCTGTTCTGTATTATTGAGCTTGTACGCCGCAAGCCTGTAAAGCCTGAGCACGAGGGCTATGTTCATCTTGCAGGTATGGTTCTGCTGTTCGCATTTATGATTTTTGTTACCTATAATGATATTGTCAGACTTGTTACAGGAGGATGATTATGAGAAATATAAAACCGGTAAAGGTCGGGGACTGCGTTCTCGACGGAAAGCATATATACATTCAATCCATGCTCAACGTGCGCTCCGATGACATTGAAGGAAGCGTAAGACAGGCAGAGGAGCTTGAAAAAGCAGGCTGTGAGATAGTGCGTGCAGCTATTCCCGATATGGACGCTGTGAGACTTATCCCTGCAATCAAGGATGCCGTAAATATTCCATTGGTTGCTGATATTCATTTTGACTACAGACTTGCAATAGAAGCCGCAGCTGCGGGCGTGGATAAAATACGTATAAATCCCGGAAATATCGGCGGAATGGACAGGGTGAAGCAGGTTGTAGACGCTTGTCGTGTAAGAAATATTCCAATCCGAATCGGTGTGAATTCAGGCTCACTTGAAAAGGAAATTCTTGCAAAATACGGTTCTCCGACTCCTGAAGCTCTTGTTGAAAGTGCAATGACTCATGCCGCAATGCTGGAGCATTTTGACTTCAGCGATATTATTATATCAATCAAATCATCTGACGTAAACAGAATGATAGCGTCATACAGACTCGCCGCTGAAAGCTGTACTTATCCGCTTCATCTCGGAGTTACCGAGGCGGGTACAGAGCGTATGGGACTTATAAAATCAGCAGTAGGAATCGGCTCACTGCTCTGTGATGGAATAGGTGAAACGATAAGAGTATCACTGACTGATGACCCTGTCAAGGAAATTGCTGCGGCAAAGGATATTCTCAGAAGTATCGGCAAAAGAGGCGGCGTGAAGCTTGTATCATGCCCGACCTGCGGAAGAACTCGCATAGACCTTATAAAAACAGCAAAGCTTGTTGAAGAAGCCGTAAAGGATATGGATAAGGATATTACAGTTGCAGTTATGGGCTGTGTTGTCAACGGTCCCGGCGAGGCACGTGAGGCTGATGTTGGAATTGCAGGCGGTGACGGCTGTGCGGTCATCTTCAGGAAAGACGGTTCACAGCGAAAAATCAAGGAGGAGGACATTGTCACTGAGCTTCTTGCAGAGGTTGACAAGCTTTAATAATGAATATAAATTTAGCTGAATTCCTTAAAGACTCCGGAGTGGATATTCCAGAAACCGTCCGCAGAGGAGAGCTTTTCAAGCTTACATATACAGAAAAGCTTGATAATATGAACTTTTTCGCTCATTATGACACTCTTGTTCCTGCTGATGATATTTTTGCATTTGAGAAGGCGGCTGAGGAGGCTATAAAGGTTGACAGAGTAAGACTCTGCTGCCGTTATCCTGCCGGAGTTTTCGGAATGGACTGTTATAACGAGCTTATCAGTCTTATTAAGCGGGATATTTCAGTCGTCAACGGTTTTCTTGATGATGCCGAGGTGCAGCTTACTGAGGGATTACTCAGAATAAAAATCAATCACGGCGGCATGGATATACTTAATAAATTCAATTTCTGCGGAAAATTCTCGTCACTGATTTATAATCAGTTCGGAGTAAGGGTCAGAGTTGAGCTTGATGGTGAGAAATCTGTTTCCTCAGAGACCTTTGACGAAATGACTGAGCGATATGCAGCTGAACTGCCCGACTATTCAAGTCAGCTCATACCTCCTAAGAGCCGTGAGGAAATTATCGAGGAGGAGCGTAAAGCCGCAGTGCCTACTGCATCTGTTGATATCAGCTCACTTGACAAGGAATTTGACGGTGAATCGGCGGAGATTATCAAAGGCAGAGCAATCCGTGAGAAACCTGTTTCAATCTGTGAGGCTGTAACAAGACTTGGCGAGAAGCTTGTGGTTGTCGGCGATGTCTTTGCATCGGAAATCAAGGAGCTGCGCAATGAAAAATCTGTTGCGACCTTCGATATCACCGACTACAGCGGTTCGCTCAAAATAAAGATTTTCGGCACAAATAAGGAAATAGATGATATGAAGCTCAGCTCCGTCAAAAAAGGAGCCACACTTCTGGTATCGGGAAAAATTGATTACGATCAGTATGCGAGAGATATCGTAATATCGGCAAATTCACTGATTAAGGTTAAGCGCATTCCGAAGATGGACAACTATCCGGAAAAGCGTGTGGAGCTTCATTGCCATACAAATATGTCGGCAATGGACGCCGTTACCGACCCTGTTACGCTTATCAACAGAGCGGCAGCATGGGGACATCAGGCAATGGCTATAACCGATCACGGCGCAGTACAGGCATTTCCTGACTGTATGTATAATATGCCGAAAAATTTCAAGGTTATCTACGGCTGCGAGGCTTATGTAGTAAACGACCTTGATAAGCAGCTGATACTGAAAAAACCTGACAGCAGAAGCGTCAGCGATGAGATTATTATTTTTGACGTTGAGACAACAGGACTCAGCTTTTCAAATGACAGACTCACCGAAATCGGAGCCGTCAAGCTGAGAAATATGCAGGTAGTTGACAGCTTCAATACAAAGGTAAATCCGGGAAAGCATATTCCTGAAAAGATTACTGAGCTTACGGGAATCAGTGATGACGATGTAAAGGACGCTCCCGGCGAAAAAGAAGCACTGCTTAAATTCATGGAGTTCTGCGGTGATAAACCTGTGCTTGCGGCTCACAACGCAAACTTCGATACGACATTTATCAATGAGGTCTGCAAAAGGCAGAACATAGACTTCGATTATAACTGGATAGATACTCTGATACTTTGTCAGGCAATGCTTCCTGAAATGGGACGTCACAAGCTGAATCTGGTTGCAAAGACATCGAAACTTGGAAAATTTGATCATCACCGTGCTTCGGATGATGCACTCATGCTTGCCAAAATCTACATTGAGCTTGTGGGAAGGCTTGTCAGCGATAAGAATCTTAAAACTCTTGATGAGCTGAATTACAAAGCAGGAGAAATTGACGTAAAGAAGCTGAAATCCTATCATCAGATTATTCTTGTCCGCAATCAGGCGGGACTGAAAAATCTGTACAGACTTGTATCATACAGTAACCTTGACTATTTCTATAAAAAGCCGCTTATTCCGAAATCTGTTCTTCTTGCGCATCGTGAAGGACTTATTTTCGGAAGTGCCTGCGAGGCAGGAGAGCTGTTTCAGGCAATGCTTGCAAAGAAGCCTGAAGAGGAACTTGAGCGTCTTGCATCATTCTACGACTATCTTGAAATTCAGCCTACCGCAAATAATGAATTCATGGTTCGTGAGGGGACTGCTGAAAACGAAGAGGAGCTTCGTGAATATAACCGCAGAATAGTACGCATGGGTGAAAAGCTCGGAATACCTGTCTGTGCAACGTGTGACGTACATTTTATCGACCCTAAGGATGCGGTATATCGTAAAATAATTCTTGCAAGCATGGGCTTCAAGGACGCTGAAAATCAGGCTCCGCTCTATTTCAGGACAACCGAGGAAATGCTTGCTGAATTTGAATATCTCGGTGCTGAAAAGGCGAGAGAGGTTGTTATAACAAACACAAATATGATTGCCGATATGGTTGAGGTTGTACGTCCGATTCCTAAGGGTACATTCACTCCGACTATCGACGGTGCGGAGGAAGAACTCACAAAAATTACAAATGACCGTGCACGTGAAATTTACGGTGACCCGCTGCCGGAGCTTGTGGAAAAGCGTCTGAACAGAGAGCTTTCTTCTATTATCAAGCACGGATTTTCGGTGCTGTATATTATTGCTCAGAAGCTTGTATGGAACTCGGTGGAAAACGGATATCTTGTCGGCTCACGAGGTTCGGTAGGCTCATCATTTGTAGCGTCAATGGCAGGAATTTCCGAGGTTAATCCACTGCCTCCGCATTATGTCTGCCCGAAATGCAAGCACAGCGAATTTCTGCTTGACGGTGTATACGGTTCAGGTTTTGACCTTCCCCCTAAAGACTGTCCTGATTGCGGAGCAGATATGATTCGTGAGGGACACGATATTCCATTTGAAACCTTTCTCGGCTTTGACGGCGATAAAGCTCCTGATATCGACCTTAATTTCTCAGGCGAGTACCAGTTCTGGGCACATCGTTATACAGAACAGCTTTTCGGAAAATCGAATGTGTTCAAGGCAGGTACAATATCAGCCGTTGCGGATAAAACGGCATTCGGATGTGTAAAGAAATACTGCGAGGACAACGGAATAACGCTGAATGCAGCTGAGATGAACAGGCTTGCCATAGGCTGTACCGGAATTAAAAGAACTACCGGTCAGCATCCCGGAGGAATGGTAGTTGTACCGTCCGACTACGACGTTTACGATTTCACGCCTGTCCAGCACCCTGCGGATTCAGCTGACTCTGAGGTGATCACAACTCATTTCGACTTCAATTCGCTCCATGACACGATTCTGAAGCTTGACGAGCTTGGACACGTGGTACCAACGCTTTATAAGCATCTTGAGGATCTGACCGGTATAAAAATCAAGGATGTTCCTACATCTGACCCTGACGTAATCAGAATGTGCACAAACTGTGATGTGCTTGGAGTTACACCTGAGGAGATATACTGTCAGACAGGAAGCCTCGGAATACCTGAAATGGGTACAGGCTTCACGATTCAGATGCTCCTTGACGCAAAGCCTACCAAATTCAGCGATTTTCTTCAGATTTCAGGATTATCTCACGGTACGGACGTATGGCTCGGCAATGCAAAGGACCTTATCGATCAGGGAATATGCACGATTTCAGACGTTATCGGAACCCGTGACAGTATTATGACATACCTGCTTTATAAAGGTGTTGAACCGAAGCAGGCGTTTCAGATAATGGAGTTCACCCGAAAGGGAAAGGCTCCGAAAATGTTCACACCTGAGCTTATTCAGATGCTCAAGGACCACAATGTACCGGACTGGTACATTGAAAGCTGTCTTAAAATCAAGTATATGTTCCCGAAGGCGCACGCTGCCGCATATGTAATTGCAGCAATAAAGCTGGGATGGTTCAAGCTCAGGAGACCGCTTGAATATTACGCAACATATTTCTCGGTACGAGGAGAGGACTTTGACGCCGAGCTTGCGGTAAAGGGGAAGATGGCGGTAAGAGCAAGAATCGAGGAGCTTAAGGCACTTGGAAATGACCGTTCAAAAAAGGAGAGTGATCTTTATGATATTCTCCTTATAACAAACGAGATGATGTCAAGAGGATATGAATTCCTGCCGATTGACCTGTTCAGATCTCACGCAACGGATTATCTTGTGGAGGACGGAAAGCTCAGAATACCGTTTTCGGCAATGAACGGAGTCGGCTCGAACGCTGCAATGGGAATTTACGAGGCAGCTCAGAAGGGCGGATTTATCTCGATTGAGGAGTTTCAGCAGATGAGCGGAGCGTCAAAAACAACAATTGACCTGTTGAAAACCATAGGCGCTTTTGGTGATTTGCCAGATTCTGCACAGCTGTCACTCTTTTAACTTGACTTTGTTTTAGTAATATGCTATCATATTATCATGTTAGCAGACTAAAGTGGACCTGTAAATATCAATATCTCTTTCAAGGAGGATACTTATGCGAAATTATGATCTTATCACTCCGGAAGGTACAAAAGACTTTCTTTTTGGTGAGTGTATAGTCAGAAGAAATATAGAAGATACACTGCTCGGACTTTTCAAAAGCAGAGGCTACAGTGAGATGATTACTCCGGGACTTGAATTCTTTGATGTTTTCAATCTGAATTCACGTTATTTCCCTCAGGAAAATCTATATAAGCTGACCGACAGCAAGGGAAGGCTTCTTGTAATGCGTCCTGATTCAACAATGCCGATCGCAAGAGTTGTAGCCACAAGACTTCGTGACGCAATGATGCCGCTGAAGCTTTGCTACAACCAGACAGTTTACCGTACAGAGCCTGCACTCAAAGGCAGAAGTGACGAAATCGTACAGACCGGAATTGAGCTTATCGGCTCACAGCTTAAAATAGCTGATCTTGAGGTGATTTCAACAGCAGTCGATTCACTCAAATCCTTTGGAATGCAGTTTTCGCTTGAAATCGGACATATAGGAATTTTCAAGGAGCTTGTCGGCAAGCTTGAGGCGACTGACCATACAAAGGAAAAAATCCGCAAGCTTATAGAAAACAAGAATTTCCCTGCACTTAACGACCTTCTCGATTCGCTGGGAAACAGTCCTGTTACAAATGCACTTAAAAAGCTTCCTGCATTGTTTGGCGGTGAGGATGTCTTTGAAAAGGCTGAGGAGCTTATGCCTGAAGAAAATATCGGCAGACTTCTTGACGAGCTTCGTGATATTTATCGTGATGCCTGTGAGATATGCGGAAATGACGGCGTGATTACAGTTGATCTCGGTCTTGTTAATAAGACTGACTATTATACAGGACTTATCATCAAGGGCTATCTGCAGGGACACGGTGAAGAAATTATCTCCGGCGGACGCTATGACAAGCTGATATCCGAATTCGGCTATGACATTCCTGCGGTAGGCTTTGCGGTGAACGTAAACGGTGTTGCAAAGGTTATTGAGAAAAACGGAGTTCTTCCGGCAATGCCAAGAGCTGACGTTATTGTATACGCTGAGGAGGGCTGCGAGGTTGCGGCGATCAGAGCGGCAAAGGAGCTGCGTGAACAGGGACTTATTGTAGAAAATGCGCTGTTTGATGACCTTGAAACAGTAAGGGACTATGCAAAGGAAAATAAAATTCCAAAGGTAGTAGTTATAGACGGCTCAGGCAAGGAGGAACAGGAATGAGTAAACCAATCAGAATTGCTCTTACAAAGGGAAGACTTGAAAAGGATACGGTAGGACTGCTTGAAAAGCTCGGATTTGACTGTACCGCTGTACGTGAAAAGGGACGAAAGCTTATTCTTCCGGTTCCGGACGCTAATTTAGAGGTAGTACTTGCAAAGGCAAATGATGTTATAACATACGTGGAGCATGGCGTATGTGATATCGGAGTAGTCGGAAAGGACACCATTATGGAAATGCACGGCAAGTTCTACGAGCTTGTTGACCTCGGCTTCGGACGCTGTAAATTTGCTCTTGCAACAAAAAAGGGCTACGATTTCTACAGCGGCTACGGAATCAAGACAATCGCTACAAAATATCCGAATGTATCAAGACGTTTCTTTGAGAAAAAGGGTATGGATACCGAGATAATCAAAATAGAGGGTTCTGTTGAGCTTGCGCCGCTTCTTGAGCTGGCAGACGGAATTGTAGATATAGTTGAAACAGGAACAACTCTCAAGGAAAACGGTCTTGAGGTAATCGAGGATGTAGCTCCGATTTCAGCACGTCTTATTGCAAATACAGTAAGTCTGAAAATGAGACAGGCAGAAATTGAAGGGCTTATCAAACTTATAGAGGAGAATCTGTGATGAAAAAAATATACGCAAACGGTGTTGACGAAATAGCATTTCTCAAGGAGCTTAACAGAAGAGCCGGCGAGACAAATAAAAAGGTAACCGAGGTTGTAACCGAGATCATTGAGGATGTCAAGGAAAACGGCGACGAGGCTGTAAAAAAATATACCAAGAAATTCGATGGAAATCTGCCGCTTTACTATGAAGTTCCGAGAGATGTCATCAATGATGCTCTTACCGAGGCTGATCAGGAATTTGTAATGGCACTCCTTAATGCGCAGGCAAATATCGCTGATTTCCACAACAGACAGGTTGAGCAGAGCTTTATTGCACCTAAGGAAAACGGCGTAATCCTCGGACAGCGTATCAGAGGACTTGAAAGAGTGGGACTTTATGTTCCCGGAGGTACTGCGGCATATCCGTCAAGCGTGCTGATGAATGCAATTCCCGCAAAAATTGCAGGAGTAAAGGAGATTATAATGGTAACTCCTCCGCTCAAGGACGGCACTCCGAACAAGGATATTCTCGTAGCCGCAGCAATCTGCGGAGTTGACAGGGTATTCCTTTCAGGCGGAGCGCAGGCAATTGCAGCTCTTGCGTATGGAACAGAGGAAATCCCGAAGTGCGATAAGATTGTAGGACCCGGAAACATCTATGTAGCAACAGCAAAGAAGCTTCTTTACGGAGTTGTTGATATTGATATGATAGCAGGTCCGAGCGAGATTCTCGTACTTGCAGACGATACAGCAAATCCTAAGTTTGCAGCTGCTGATCTTATGTCACAGGCTGAGCATGACGTTCTTGCGTCTGCAATCATGGTAACAACGTGCGAGGAGCTTGCCGACGCTGTAATAGCAGAAATTGACCGTCAGAAGGAGTATCTCTCAAGAAAGGAAATCATAGAGAAGTCTCTTGCTGATTACGGCGCAGTGATTATTGCTGACAGCCGTGAGCGTGCCGTTGAGCTTGCAAATGAAATAGCTCCGGAGCACCTTGAAGTGCTTATGGAAAATCCGATGGAGCTTATCGGAAGTCTCGACAATGCCGGCTCTGTATTCCTTGGTCACTATGCATCCGAGCCTCTCGGCGATTACTATGCAGGACCAAATCACGTCCTCCCGACAAGCGGTACAGCACGCTTCTTCTCACCTCTCGGAGTAGCAAGCTTTACAAAGCGTTCGAGCTATATATATTATACAGAAAATGCACTCAGAGAAGCAAAGGATGATATTGTACTCATTGCTGAGAGAGAGGGTCTTACAGCACACGCAAATGCAATCAAGGTAAGATTTGAATGAGTGCTGACAAGGAAGAAAAAGATTACGGAAGGCATAATAAAGTCTTAACGGTTATAAATACTATTATATCAGCATTGTTCACGCTGCTGTTTCTTGCTATTCTTATACTGACAGAGCAGGGATTTTTTCGCCTTATTATAAGTGCAGTATGGCTTATATATAATATCGGATGCCTCATTGCAGGAGCAAAGAAAAATAAAAACATTGTAAGCATACTGAGCTGTGTTATTGTTATTCCAATGTTGTGGTTTATGTCCGCTTTTCCAATACGCCTAAAGTCGGAGACACAATGGAGATATAATTTCCAGCGGCAGTATATCAGATTTTTCAAAAGCTATACTTTTAAACATACTCCTGATGAATTGCCTGATGAGATAGAGGATTACTGTCTTGATTATCAGCCATCTTTAGGACAGGGTGCAGGTCACAGTAACGTAAGATTCAAAGCTTCCGAAGAAATAATAAAGGCATATGAGAGCGAATATGCTCCGAAAGCTATATATACATATCCTCTCAGCAGTTTTGAAGAAGGATCTGTCAGCGTAGAGGAAGTAAGTCCTGAGGCACAGACAGAATGGGAAAATGATACAAGCCTTGTTATCCACAGAGATATTGATTTCTGGAAGGATAACACAACAGCAATGGTATATGTTCTTTCTGCAACTCACAACTGGAATCACCCTCACAGCACTGCTGTAATTATTGACAGTGAAAATGGGATGATAGAATTTGCTCAGATTGGATAATATGGAGTGATAAATATGAACGAAAACAAATGGGAGAGTTATGTCCGCAGGGTCGTACCGTATACTCCCGGAGAACAGCCGAAGGAAAGCGGCATAATCAAGCTTAATACGAATGAAAATCCATATCCGCCGGCACCGGGAGTAAGAAAGCTTCTTGACGGGTTTGATATATCAAAAATGAGGCTTTATCCGGCTCCTGACGCTGAAGTGCTTGTCAATGCGATAGCGGAGCGATATAATGTAAAGCCGTCGCAGGTTTTCGTGGGAGTAGGTTCGGACGACGTAATTTCAATGGCATTCATGACTTTTTTCGGATCGGACAAGCCTGTGCTTTTCCCTGATATTACGTACTCCTTCTATGACGTGTGGGCAGACGTTTACCGTATACCGTATCAGACAAAGCCGCTCCGTGAAGACCTTACCATTGACCCCGACGACTATAAGACAGAAAACGGCGGAATTATTTTTCCGAATCCGAATGCTCCTACAGGAGTGCTTGAAAGTCTTGAAATGATTGAGGACATTGTAAAGTCCAACCCTGATTCTGTTGTAATGATTGACGAGGCTTACATTGATTTCGGCGGCAAGAGCTGTCTGCCTTTGACAGAGAAGTACGACAATCTGCTTGTAATTCAGACATTCTCAAAATCCCGTTCAATGGCAGGTATGAGAATCGGTTTTGCAATCGGAAGCGAGAAGCTTATCAGCTACATGAACGACGTGAAGTTTTCTGTTAATTCCTATACAATGAACACGGTTACGCAGCTTTGCGGTGCGGAAGCAATACGTGACGAAGAATATTTCACAGAAACTGTCGGCAGAATCATAAAAACAAGGGAAAAATCAAAAGAGAGACTTTCTGAGCTTGGCTTTACATTTACGGATTCGCAAAGTAATTTCATATTTGCAAGTCACAGTGAAAAGCCTGCGTGTGAAATTTTCAACGAGCTGAAAAAACGCAGAATATACATCCGTTACTGGAATAAGCCGAGAATTGACAATTATCTGCGGATTACCGTCGGAACGGATGAAGAAATGGAAGCTCTCTTTTCAGCGCTGGAGGAGATTTTAAATGGATAAAATTCTTAGAAAAGGCGAAATAAAACGTACAACAAGAGAGACAGACATCAGCATTGCAGTAACTCTTGACGGTAAGGGGAATGCCAATATTTTTACGGGAATCGGCTTCTTCGACCATATGCTGACAGCTCTTTCGGTACACAGCGGAATCAGCATGACAATCAAAGTTCAGGGCGACCTGCACGTTGACTGTCACCACACAATTGAGGATACGGGAATTGCCCTCGGACAGGCAATGTATCAGGCTCTTGGCGATAAATCGGGAATAGTCCGTTACGGAACAGCTTACATTCCAATGGATGAATCTCTTGCAATGGCAAGTCTTGACCTCAGCAACAGACCGTTTCTGGTATTCAATGCGCAGTTTGAAAATCAGAGCTGCGGCGGCTATGACCTTTGCATGACAGAGGAATTTTTCCGTGCATTTGCGTTTAATTCTGGAATGACGCTTCACATTAATCTGCTTTACGGAAGTAATGACCACCACAAGGCAGAGGCTATATATAAGGCCGTTGCTCATGCACTTAAAACTGCGGTAAGCTATAACAGTGACGGTACAACACTCTCGACGAAAGGAGTACTGTAATGATAGCAATAATTGATTATGGTGCGGGAAATATTTTCAGTGTAAAGAATGCGCTTGACTATCTCGGACTTGAAAACAAGCTTGTTTCAGACGCTGAATCGGTAAAAGCTGCGGACGCAGTAATTCTTCCGGGAGTAGGTGCGTTTCCTGCCGCAATGGAAAAGCTGAACAACACAGGACTTGTTGATACAATAAAGGAAGAAGCGGCAAAGAAGCCGTTTCTTGGAATTTGTCTGGGAATGCAGCTTATTTTTGAAAAAGGCTACGAGTTTGAGGAATGCGACGGTCTTGGACTTATAAAGGGAAGCGTGCGCAAAATGGAAGCGCCCGAGCTTATAATTCCTCATATGGGCTGGAATAAGCTTGAGCTTCTCAACGAATGTCCGCTGCTTGAAAATGTCGGTGATGACGAATATGTTTATTTTGTTCATTCCTACAAGGCAGAGTGTTCCGACGAAAATATTGCAGCCTACTGCGAGTACGGCGGCAGGGTACCGGCGCTTGTATTCGACGGAAAATTTGTCTACGGAGCGCAGTTCCATCCTGAAAAGAGCGGAGATACAGGATTGAAAATCCTTAAAATTAAATTGGCGTTATCTTCGGGAGCTTAATTAAAAATCGCTGATTCCCAAAAGATAATCTGCAGTTACCGAGAAAAACTTGCAGAGTTTGATGATATTTTCGATATCAGGCTGAGTCTGTCCGTTTTCCCAATGACAATATGTAACCTGAGTAACGCCCAATTCGTCAGCAAAGTTACGCTGAGTTACTTTCATAATTTTTCTTAATTCTTTTAGTCTCTCTTGTAGCTTGTTCATAATGCACCTTTATCTTAAAAGTTTAACATCGCCGTATTATCCGCGACCATGAAACAGT
>JAGBIH010000100.1 GCA_017935095.1 Ruminococcus sp. | reverse complement strand
TATGCTGAAGGATTGGCCCGCGGCCCATTAGCTAGTTGGAGTGGTAAAGGCATACCAAGGCGATGATGGGTATCCGGCCTGAGAGTAAGGGCAGAGGTCCTATTGCTACACTTCTCGTACAGAATGGTACTCTCAGACAGGGTGACGTACTCATTGCAGGTACAGCAGTCGGAAGAGTCCGTGTAATGACCAACGATAAGGGCAGAACTGTAAAGAGTGCAGGTCCTTCCGTTCCTGTTGAGATTACCGGTCTTGCAGAGGTACCGAGTGCAGGTGATATCTTCAATGCTGTTGAGGATGAGAGACTTGCAAGAGAGCTTGTTGACCAGAGAAAGCATGAGGCAAAGCAGGAGCAGTTCAATGCCTATAAGAAGGTAACACTCGATAACCTGTTCAGCCAGATTGCCGAGGGCGAAATCAAGGAGCTTCCGATTATTGTCAAGGCTGACGTTCAGGGCTCTGTTGAGGCTGTAAAGCAGTCACTTGAAAAGCTTTCCAATAATGAGGTAAGAGTAAGAGTAATTCATGGTGCAGTAGGTGCGGTCAAGGAGAGCGACGTAATGCTCGCAAACGCATCAAATGCAATCATTGTCGGATTCAACGTAAGACCCGACCCCGTTGCAGCAGAAAATGCTATGCGTGACGGCGTTGATGTAAGACTCTACAGAATCATCTATGACGCTATCGAAGAAATTTCAACAGCAATGAAGGGAATGCTCGCTCCTAAATTCAGGGATGTTGAGCAGGGACGTGTTGAGGTGCGTCAGGTTTACAAGATTACCAATGTCGGCATGGTTGCCGGAAGCTACGTGCTCAATGGTAAGGTTACAAGAGGAAGTCAGGTGCGTGTAGTACGTGACGGTATCATAATCGCTGACGATAAGATTGCAGGTCTGAAGCGCTTCAAGGAGGACGCAAAGGAAGTAGCCGAGGGCTATGAGTGTGGTATCAGCCTTGAGAAATTCAGCGATGTCAAGGAAGGCGATATCTTCGAAACATATATTGTCGAAGAATACAGAGAAGACTGATAAAACAATCAGCATAAGGGAACAGAAAGCACAGATTATGCAGGATACTGCATGGCTTTCTGTCTCTTAAGCTGTATGAAATTATAATGAGGGGGTCAGACTATGGATAACAGCAGAATGAGTACAGCCGATATGCTTCAGTACTGCAACGAGGCACTGGCTTGGGACGATTTCGGACCAATTGATATTTTCTTTTTTGAATCAGTAAAAAAGATTCTGCTCGGACAGTGCAGCGCTTTAGAGGAGCCTGAGGAGCTTGAAGATGACCTTATGGGAATCGAAAGACCTGTCGGAGCTGCTGAGCTTGAGCCTGAATATGATAAATATGTCGATATTTATTACGGCGAAGAAGGGGACGACGATATCCCCGATTACAGCGTCAGCAAAGAGGACGAAGCTTTTTCCGATGATGCTTTCAGCGATGGCTTCTTCGGCGGAAACACCGTAACAGATGAACTGCCCGTATCAGATACTGCTGAAACAGCTGCAGCTGAGTCTGTCGAGCCCGAAATGCATGAGGAAATTAATGGGGAAGGCTTTAAGGTACAGCTGTAGGACTTACTGCTGAATCAATAAATTTGTTTAATACGGGGAAATAAAAATTATGCCGAATTTTAAAAACAGCCGTATGGCTGAAGATATAAAAAGAGAAATGACCGCAATCCTTAGGGAGCTGAAGGACCCGAGAATCGACAAGATGCTTACTATTGTAAGAGCCGATTTGTCGGGAGATATGTCCAACTGCAAAATTTACGTATCAAGCTTCAGCGGTATGGAAACAACAAGGGAGTCCGTAAAAGGACTGAAAAGTGCCGAGGGCTTTATCAGGAGAGAGCTTTTCCACAGACTTAAAATGCGCAAATCACCTGAGCTTACCTTCGTTGCTGATGATTCCATAGCAAGAAGTGCTGAAATAAGCAAAAAGCTTAACGAACTGAACTGAAAAGGGGGAGCAATTCATGTATATAGGCTTCAGCGAAGCAGAAACCTTTCTGCGTAACTGTGAGGACGCTGTTATCCTGACTCATCAGAATCCGGACGGCGACTGTATAGGTGCAGGCTTTGCCCTTAAAGATATTCTTGAGGCTCTCGGAAAGCGCAGCAGAGTTGTGTGCAGCGACGAATTCCCGAAACGCTTTGATTTCCTGACTGACGTGGGAGCAGGCGAGTATTTTGAGCCGAAAACGGTAATTGCAGTTGATATTGCCGATACAAAGCTCATGGGAAAGTACAGGGAGATATATGGCAGCAAGGTTCAGCTTTGTATTGACCATCATATTTCAAATAAGAACTATGCGGAGAAAACTCTGCTGAGAAGCAATGCCGCAGCTGCCTGCGAGGTTATCTACGAGCTTGCAGAGTTTATGGGCGTTGAAATCACAAGGCACTGTGCGATGTGTATTTATACGGGTATTTCTACGGATTCAGGCTGCTTCAGATACAGCTGCACTACTCCGAGGACTCATGAAATCGCCGCAGAGCTTATGAAACGCTTCGATATTAATTTCGCACGTATCAACCGTTATATGTTTGAGGTCAAGTCGATCAACAGGATTCATCTTGAATGTGCCGTTACAGAGCTTATGGAGAATTATCTCGGTAACAGGCTCACCATCATTGCTGTAACTCAGGCTATGATGAATGAAATGGGTGTTAAACAGGAGGAGCTTGAGGGCTTTGCTCCGCTGACAATCCAGCTTGAGGATACAGAAGTGGGAATTCTTATGAGAGAGCGTGAGGACGGAGTTTTCAAGTGCTCCTTCCGTTCTGCAAACGATGTGAATGTATCTGCTATCTGTCAGACTCTTGGCGGAGGCGGTCACGAAAAAGCTGCAGGCTGTACGGTCTGCGGTGATATTGAGGAAGCAAAAAAACAGCTGATTGAGGCTGTTGAAAGGGCACTCTGATATGAATGGTATAATCTGTATCAATAAGCCTCAGGACTTCACCTCCTTTGACGTTGTTGCAAAGCTCAGAGGAATCCTGAGGATGAAGCGTCTGGGACACGGCGGTACACTCGACCCTATGGCAACAGGCGTGCTTCCCGTTTTTGTCGGAAATGCAACAAAGGCGTGCGATATTATGCCCGATAATACAAAAAGCTATTGTGCGGGCTTCCGTCTGGGACAAATCTCCGATACACAGGATGTTACGGGAGAGATATTGTCATGCTCGGATATGCCTGTAGAAAAAGATGATATACTTTCTGTAATACCTGAGTTTACCGGAAAAATCATGCAGCTTCCGCCGATGTATTCGGCAGTTCAGGTCAATGGTCAGCGACTTTATGACCTTGCACGCAAGGGAATAGAGGTCGAGCGCAAGCCACGTGAAATAGAGATAACAGAGCTGCGTCTTGAGGATTATTCTTCACAGACCCGTGAGGGGAAGCTGTATATTTCATGCTCGAAGGGTACGTATATCCGTACAATAATAAGTGATATCGGAGAAAAACTCGGCTGCGGAGGAATAATGACCTCGCTTGTGAGAACAAGCTCGGGCGGTTTTACCATTGACGACTGCTATACCTTTGAGCAGATTCAGCAGGCAAGGGATGAGGAAAGACTTGAAGAACTCATATTGCCTATAGAGCGTGCCTTTGAGAAGCTGCCGAAGCTGCGTCTTAATGAGGCTCAGACCAGAATGTACAGAAATGGAGTCAAGCTGAATCTTACAAGGGTAAGAGGTATACGCAGAGACTGTGATATGTATGGAGTTTACGGCTCCGACGGCGGCTTCATCGGGACAGCTTGCGCTGATTTTGAAAAGGATGAGCTGCGCATAGGAAAAAATCTCGCATGAGGTGAACTATGAACAGTAAGAAAACAGCGGTGGCACTCGGACTTTTTGACGGTGTACACCTCGGGCACAGGGCAGTTCTCAGGGCTGCATATGAACAGAAGCAGAACGGACTTGTTCCCTGTGTATTTACCTTTCCGCCGGAGAGTGTATTGCGTAAATCAGGCGGAAACGGCGGATATATCTATACAAGTGAAGTGAAACACAGACTTTTTGCAGACAGCTGCGGAATAGCTGACGTCGTTTCACCTCCGTTTGAGGATATATGCGGTATATCAGGAGAAGAATTTGCAGAAGCGGTACTGCACAGACAGCTCAATGCGGAATTTGTCTGCTGCGGAAATGATTTCCGTTTTGGCAGAAAGGCTGCCTGCGGAGTAGAAGAGCTACGTGACTTCGGGGAAAAGTACGGCTTTGAGGTCCGGACAGTGGACAACGTATGTAAGGCTGATTCGGTGATTTCTTCAAGTGAAATCCGTCGTCTTCTGCTTAACGGAGCAATAGAACAGGCAAACCTTTTTCTCGGTGAACCGTATACGATTATCCGTGAGGTATCACACGGTGCTCAGCTCGGAAGAACAATCGGCTTCCCGACAATAAATCAGCTTTTCGGAGATGGTCAGCTTGTTCCGCAATACGGAGTCTATGCTTCAAGGACAATGGCTGACGGAAAATGGTATCCCTCCATGACCAATATAGGAGTGAAGCCTACGGTTGAATATGGCGGAATGCCTCTTGCGGAAACATATATTCACGGATATTCCGGCGATTTGTACGGAAAAACAGTAAAGGCTGTGCTTCTGAAGTTTATACGTCCCGAAAGGAAATTCAGCTCTGTTGAAGAGCTTAAAATACAGATTTCCGCCGATATAAGTGCAGCGGTAAGTATTATATAAACGACATACAATATTCGTGCTGCTTTCACGCTGTTATCACATTGCAGAGTTACCATTATAAAAGCTATTTGAAAAGCGCACCTTGTGTGCAGACAGAAAATGAATATATTTTTCTCTTTATACTAACTTCCAGAAGGAGGAAAACCAATGATAGAGGTTAAAAACCTTACTAAAAGATACGGCGACAAAAAAGCCGTAAACGATATAAGCTTCAAGGTTGAAAAGGGCGAAATCCTCGGCTTTCTCGGACCTAACGGTGCCGGAAAATCAACAACCATGAATATGCTTACAGGCTATATTTCTTCAACCTCAGGTCAGATACTGATCAACGGGGTTGATATCCTTGAGGACCCGAAAAAGGCAAAATCGTATATCGGTTATCTGCCTGAAATTCCGCCTCTCTATATGGATATGACCGTTGACGCCTATCTGGGCTTTATGTTTGACCTTAAAAAATGCAAGCTTCCGAGAAAGGCTCATCTCAACGATGTATGCAATCTCTGTAAAATCGGTGACGTGAGAGGAAGAATTATCAAGAACCTTTCAAAGGGCTACAAGCAGAGAGTAGGTCTTGCACAGGCGCTTATCAATAACCCGCCGGTACTTATCCTTGATGAGCCTACTGTAGGTCTTGACCCGAACCAGATTATCGAGATAAGAACACTTATCAAAAAGCTCGGCAAAAGACATACGGTTATTCTTTCATCACATATTCTTCCTGAAATTCAGGCTGTATGCGATAAAATAATCATCATAAACAAGGGCGTTGTAGCTGCCGACGGTACTGCCGATGAAATTGCCAAGAGCATTACAAATGAGCATAAGATGACTCTGCGTATCGAGGGCAATACCCATACAGCTGCCGATAAGAATGAAATTACAGAAGCGCTTAAATCAATCAGCGGAATCAAATATGTGCGTGCTGATATGGAGCGTGAAAAGGGTATCTACGATTATGATGTAGAGGCAGAGGAAAAGGTTGACGTGCGCCGTGCCGTAAACAAGCTCTGTCAGGAAAAGGGCTGGAATATCCTTATGATGCAGCTCTCTGACCTCACTCTTGAGGATATCTTCCTTAAAATTACTATGGGCGAGAGTATCGGAGAAAGCAAGGAATCTGAAAACAAGCCCAGACCAAGAATCAACCTTGTGCTTGACGGCGAAAATACCGCAGCGGCTGCTGAGCCGGAAGAAGCTGTATCCGATGAAGAGGCTTCTGAAGCTGAGTCAGCTGACGTGACTGAAAATAATGATGGAGGTGAGCAGTAATGGGCGCAATATACAGACGTGAAATGGGCTCTTTCTTTACGTCCGGACTTGCTTATGTATTTCTTGCAGTATTCTATCTCATTTCCGGATTCTTTTTCTACAACAATGTAATCGCTGCCGGTTCAACAAACACAGCACCTGTATTCAGCTCAATGTTTATTATAGTTCTGTTCCTTATCCCGATTCTCACAATGAGACTTCTCAGTGAAGAGAAAAAGAGCAGAACAGATCAGGGCCTTCTTACAGCCCCTATCGGACTCTGGGAAATCGTTCTCGGCAAGTATCTTGCCGCAATGACACTTTTTGTTATTGCTGAAAGCATTATCTTTGTATACGCTGTAATCCTCAACTATCTTGGTGATGTGGTATGGGTAACTCTGCTGGGCAATTACTTTGCAATGCTCTTCCTCGGAGCAGCATTTATTGCAATAGGTCTGTTTGTCTCATCACTGACAGAAAATCAGATGACAGCTGCTGTTGCAAGCATGGTAGCACTCTTCTTCCTTTACCTCTTTGACGGTCTGATCACAAGAATTTCAAATGAAACTCTCTACAAGATTCTGGCAGAGCTGTCGTTCTATTCAAGATACATGGAGTTTACTCAGGGTATCTTCAGTGTTCCGAGTATGCTCTTCTTCCTCAGCACAGCATTCCTCTTCAACTTCTTCACAGTAAGAGTTTTAGAGAAGAAGCGCTGGGGCTGATAATGAATGCTGAAAGGAAGGTTTGAATCCGATGAGTAAGAACATTACCGAAGAAACAAAAGATGTTTCCGAGAAAAAAACAAAAAATCTGAAAAAGCTTAAATATGGCTCTATGTCAATAGTTGTAATTGTGCTCGTGGTTGCAATTACAGTAATAGTAAACGTAATGGCTTCAGTTATGTCAAAAAGAAAAGAGCTTAAAATTGACCTCACCGCTGATAAAAGATACGATCTTGGTGACGAGTCTATTGAGGTTCTGAAAAATCTTGATAAGGATGTTGAAATTGTAATTACAACTCCTAAGGAAACCTTTACTGCAATGTCAAGCTATTTTGAGGGAACGTACAGACAGTACGGCTATAATATCGAATTCCCTTATGATATGATTCCTGTGATTCTTGAAAAGTATGAGATGTACTCAAAGCAGGGCGACGGCGAGGGTGAAGTTTCCGTAAGATACGTTGATATGAATAAGGATCCGGATATTATTTCAAAATACAACGGATACTATAATGGCGAGATCGGGGAAGGAAGCATCATTGTCTATGCCGATGAAAAGGTAAGGATTATTGATAATGAGGCCATTATCAATATGCTTCAGGCAGACTCTGCTGCTGCAACTCCTTCACTTGTATTTGCAGGCGAAAGTACAATTACATCTGAAATCATGAATGTTACCGATTCACACATTGTAAATGTTGCCTTTGTAAAGACAATGAACGGTCAGAGCATCTACAGAGCTGATTACGAGGACAGTGTAAACAGCCTCGAAAAGCAGCTTCTTGCCAAGAACGGCTATAACTGCACCGATATTGATATCGCAACTGATGAGCTTGATACCGAGCTTTATGATATGCTTGTTATCCCTATGCCTCAGTATGACTTCACTAAGGAAATCCTTGATAAGGTAACAGCTTTCCTTTATAACAATGAGAACTACGGAAAGGATATGGTATATATTCCTGACCTTGTTTCTTCAAATCTTACCAATATTGATGAATTCCTTGCAGACTGGAGCATTCAGGTTGAGGATACCATTATCGGCGGCTTCGGAACAGGAAGTGTTGATACAAATATCAACCTTGAAATCGCTGACAGCGAATCAGTCGGCTTTATCCCGAATAAAGCTCTTCCGATTGTTGCACCGTATTCAAGAGAAATCACAATTCTCTCCAAGAATAACGAAAATAAAACAACAGAAATTCTCAAATCATCCAAGCAGTCAATTATTGCAGGAACAGTTTCCGAAGATGCAAAGGTTGATGAGGATATGAAGGCAAGAAACGTAGTTGTTCTTTCCAAGAGAGAGTTCCAGAGCGGCAACTTCACTGTTGTTGACAGTAATCTTCTTGTAATAGGAAGCTCCTACATGACAGGTAAAATGGCAACTATCGTAGGCAATGAGCTCGACCTCATTACCCAGACAAATACATTCAATAACGCAAACGTACTTCTTAACATCTTCAATACAATGACAGGCAAGGAAGCCGGTGTGGTAATTCCTGAAAAGGCGCTCCAGAACGCAATTATTGCTCCGACAGAAAAGCAGGACAAGGGTATAAAGATAATTGTTGTTTTCGCAATACCAATCTGCGTAGCGGTAATCGGCTTAGTTGTACTGTTAAGGAGAAATCGAAGATGAAAAAAGAGGTTAAAGGTATAATCGCTCTCAGTGCGGTTCTTGCAGTACTCGGCGGAGGTCTCGCTGTTATGAAGCTGACCGAAAAGCCGGAGGAAAATAACAGCTCTGTTGTGGAGGAGACTACTCAGCCGGAGGGTGCAGGTATTATTCTTGTTGAGGACAGTACTTCTCCTCCGAGACCAACCGCTGCTGATGAGATTACCAACGGCTTTGCAGAAAGCTATGTAAAGACTGTAAGGGTTGTTAATCAGACGGATGAGCTTAATGTTATACTGAAAAATGCTCCTGCTGATTCAACTCCGGCAACCTATACCCTCAGGGCTATGAGGAGCTTGATGTGGATACGTCACTTGTCGGAACCCTTGCGAATAATGCAGATGGACTTGTTTCCGCTTCTCTTATTGAGGAGGATTCAAAGGAGCTTGGCAAGTATGGTCTTGAGCAGCCTTCGGTTACTGTAGAGCTTGAATACGGCTCCGGCAACGTAAGAAAATTCTATATCGGTGATACTGCGCCTATAAAGTCCCAGACATATCTGAGGGTTGACGGCAGCAATGATGTCTATACTGTTGCAACATCAGCGATTGCAAATTACAGCAAGACACCCAAGGAATTTATAAATAAAACTATTCTTGCAGAGCCTTCTGAGGATGAATATCCTGTTATCAACAGTCTCAGGATTGAGCGTGATGATATTGATTACGATATTCTTCTTGAGCTCGGTAAGTACACCAACGACAGCAATGCCGGTGGAACATCTGCGGCTCATGTAATGGTTGAGCCTGTAGAGGTCGGAATTACCGTTGAAAGATCGCAGGATATAACTAATGGTATGTTCGGCCTGCGTGCGGACGATATATACAGACTTCACTGCAAGGAGGCAGATATCGCAGAGTCAGGACTCAGCGACCCGTTCTGCCGTGTTACCATGAGCTGTGACGACGGCAATGACTATATTCTTCTCCTCAGCGAGCAGTTTGCAGATGAGGACGGAGATAAATACTGTTATGGAATGCTTGAGGGCGGCAAGGTGATTTATACAATAAAAGCCGAGGATGCAAGATGGGTATCTGTAATGCCTGTTGATATGGCTTCAAGAATGATGGTTACATCTATGGTGTGGAATATCACCGAATACAGCATAAGCTGCAGCAACGGTGATTCTGTAAGCTTTGAAATCACTCCGCTCAGAGACGATATAACGGTCACAAACGCCTCTGCCGAGGACTATACTGTCAAAAAGAATGGCGAGGAGTGTGAATTTGAGCGTTTCAGAGCTTTATACGGATTTCTTATAAACGGAAACGGTGAGGACCTTGCCTTTGGTGAGCCTGTTCCTGATAATGAGCCTTTGATGACGCTGAAATATACCGATTCGTATATCAAGGAAACCGTAACCATGGAATTCTATGAAAAATCCGCAATGACCGCACTTGTAGTAATCAACGGTGAAAGTAAATATACCTGTTCGCTGTCCTATGTGAATACATTTATCGAAAATGTTAAGAGAGCAGAAACAGGTGAAGAATATCTAACAACTTGGAAATGATGAGGGTGTGCTGAACAGTGAACCCTCCGGAAATGGAGGTATATAATGAGCGAAAAGTTCTACACATACAAGGGGTATCCGCTTGTAAGAAACGGAAAAACAATATACTACGGATATATGTCTGACCCGTATGTTATAATGATTCAGATTATGTCATCAAAAAAGCTTGATGATGCAGAGCTGACAGAAAAGGTAAGAGTTGTACAGATGTCAACCGACCCGAATCTCAATCCGCTTCAGGCTTGTGTAAGAAATGCAGAGCGTGAGTGCGGACTTTATGAGGCGCTTGATATTGCAAACGTCTGGCTTGAAAAGGCGCTGAAAAACTGAATATAATATCAATATCAATCCCCGGATTACAGACGGACGCAATTGCGTGTCTGCTGTTATTTCGGGGATTATTGCATATCCTATCTTTGTTAAGGGACGTTTTTGTCTGTAAAACCGTTTTCCGGAAGATTAACGGGGCTTGTAAAAAATTCTTTTCTCAGTATTTCTAAAAATTCATAATATGGTATTGTAAATCACGATTGTTTGTGGTATAATTGAATAAATAACGGTTTGACCGGAAGAAAATTTTTTTCTTTGTTAAAATCTGCAGTTGTGCTGCATATCAATAAATCAGAGGAGTGATTATATATGGTAGGTTTTGAAAACCACATCGGAAAAATTTCTGTTTCAGAAAATTATCTTACTGAAATAGTTAAGCACGCAGTAACCGATTGCTTCGGAGTTGCAGGCGTCTGCTGCGTAACCTCATTCCATGCTGCTGTTTCTGCCCTGACCGGAGGTCTTGCGTATAAAAAGCATAAGGGTGTTTTAATCCGTACAGATGATCAGGGCGGTCTTATTATTGATCTTCATATCAAGGTTACCTACGGTACTAATATCACCGCTGCTGTAGACAGTATCATTCATAAGGTGACTTTCACCGTTGAGGACGCTGTCGGAATTGATGTGCACAAGGTGAACGTCTATGTTGACGATATGACTGCCTGATTATTCCGGTTGGACGGACTTATAAATAATTAATTGGAGGACTTTACTGTGATAAACGGTTCTTTACTCAGGGACGCTATTATTTCCGCTGCGATTACAATAAACAACAGAAAACGTGAGGTTGATGAGCTTAACGTGTATCCTGTGCCCGACGGCGATACCGGTACAAATATGTCAATGACAATCGGAAACTCCGTTGCAGAGCTTAAAAGACTCGACGACAAGGTTACTGCTTCCGAAGTTGCATCAAAAGCTGCCTCTGCATTTCTGAGAGGCGCAAGAGGTAACTCGGGTGTTATTCTTTCACTTATATTCAGAGGAATTTCAAAGGGCCTTGCTGACTGCACAGAGGCAGGCTGCGAGGATTTTGCCGAGGCTCTTCAGCTTGGTGTTGACGCTGCATATAAGGCTGTCATGAAGCCTGTTGAGGGTACTATCCTCACTGTAATAAAGGCTGCTGCAGCAAAGGCAAGAGAGGTTTCTGCCTCAACGAATGATGATATAATCTTCTGGCATGAGGTGTGTGACGAGGCTGAAAATATACTCGCCCAGACTACCGAAATGCTGCCTCAGCTTAAGAAGGCAGGCGTTGTTGACGCCGGAGGAAAGGGTCTTGTTATCATTTTCCGTGCAATGCTTGATGTTTTCGAGGGCGGCGAAATTGCAAAGGAGCTTGCTCCTTCGTCAACTGCCGATAATTTGGTTGATTCCTTCCGTACCGCTGTAAGTGAGTATGACGACGAAATAAACTTTACCTATTGTACCGAATTTATGGTCGAGAAAAAGGTAAACTGTCCTGATGTGTTCATGCTCCGTGCGTACCTTGAAACTATCGGCGACTGCGTTGTTGTTGTGGACGATGATGAAATTATCAAGGTTCACGTTCATACCGATAATCCCGGAAATGCACTGCAGAAGGCTCTGGAATTCGGATGGTTTATCAACGATCCGAAGCCAAAGATTGAAAATATGCGTATCCAGCATGAAAACAAGGTCAAGGAGGCTAAGGCAGCAGAAGACGGAATCGTTCCTGTTGAGCCTGAAAAGGAGTTTGGCTTTGTTACCATTGCTGCCGGACATGGCCTTGAGGCAATGTTCACCGACCTCGGTGCGGATGTAGTCGTAAAGGGCGGTCAGACTATGAACCCCTCAACCGACGATATACTCCGTGCAATACACAGAACTCCCGCAAAGACAGTATTTGTGCTTCCGAACAATAAGAATATAATCATGGCTGCCGAGCAGGCAGTGAAGCTCACCGACCGTAAGGTATGCGTGCTTCAGACAAGAACTATTCCGCAGGGTATTGCGGCAATGCTTGCATTCGATGAGTCAGAGGGCCTTGCTGAAAACAGAATCAATATGACTAAGGCTTTCGAGAAGGTTTCCACAGGCTCGATTACCTTTGCTGCAAGAGACTCCGAATTTGAGGGACATCAGATCAAGGAGGGTGAAATCCTCGCTCTTGATAACGGAAAGCTTTCATTTACCGAAAAGGACGTGAATAAGGCTGCGCTCAAGCTCGTCAAGAAGCTTGCAAAGGGTGATGTGAGCTATGTTACACTTATCTACGGCGCTGATGTGAACGAGGAAAACGCTGAAAGACTTCAGCAGCTTATCCAGTCGAAAATCGGCGATAAGATTGAGGTTATGCTGGTTAATGGCGGTCAGCCGGTTTACTATTATATAATTTCTGTTGAATAATTTAAGGAGGGGTTGAAATGAAAAGACTGTTTGCAGCACTGCTTGCTTGTATGACGCTGCTTTTTGCGTTTGCTGCCTGTGCTGAGAGCGATGACAGCGAAAATGAATCCGATGTTAAGACTACCGAAGAAAAATCAGACAAGAAAGACGACGATAAAAGTGCATCTGACAAAAAGAATGAAGCTGCTGCCTATGGCAGTATCGAGGAAGAATGTGCGGATATAGTTGAAAAGCTTGTTGCTGCGTCAAAGGCTATGAACGGCGATTTCGGCGATGATGATGAATTTGAAGAATCCATGCTTGCTCAGGGAATTACTCAGGATCAGATTTCACGTTTTATAAATCTTTTTATTGACCCCGAAACTAATACGGTTAAATATTTTGTTCTTGCTGACAGAGATGTTCCGGATTTCAACCCTGAGGAGGAAGATAAATATTTTATTCCCGGTGTTCCGGCTGATTCTGCATCAGATCTCAACAATATCATGAAGCTTGATGAATATCTTGCCGATTTTTCTGCGGAATACTGTGTGTATGCAGGCGGTATGGATAAATACGCAACATACTTCCTGAAAAAGAAAATGGCTCAGCATGAGGTAATCAATAACATTTATGAAAATATGGAATTGGTTGAATCAATGGGTACCGTTCTTGGGAATATTGAGGATTTATATATATATGAGCTGAATATGTATGATGAATTCCTTTATATTCCGACTGTTTTAGGTGCTGCCAAAACAGGCAAGGATTCTATTCCTTCACTTGATGTTGAATAATTCTGTAAGCTGCCGTACTTTCTGGTGCGGCAGTTTTTATTGTTTTTCGTGGGAAAAACCGAATAATTCTGCTTGACTTTGTAAAAGCGTGATGTTATAATAATCACTGATCAAACAGACAGGAGAGAAGTACTTGAAAAATTTATTATTTATCGGTGATGTTGTGGGAAAGGCAGGCTGCGACTTTCTTATGTCAAAGCTCAGACTTATCAAAAGACAGTACTCCATTGACATTACTGTTGTGAACGGCGAAAATTCGGCTCAGGGCAACGGTATTACCCGTGAATCTGCGGATATGCTGATCAGTGCAGGAGCAGACATTATAACTACCGGAAATCATGCGTTCAGACGTAAAGAGGCGCTTGGAATTTACGATGAGGACTATATAATCAGACCGGCAAATTATCCTGAGGGAGGCTGCGTCGGCAGAGGAGTATGCACGCTTGATATGGGAGCATATTCGGTTGCTGTTGTGAATCTCATGGGAACTGTCTATATGGACCCGCTTGATAACCCTTTTGCCCGAATTGACGAAATACTGCGGGAAATTGATATCCCGAATATCTTTGTGGACTTTCATGCGGAGGCTACATCAGAAAAAAAGGCTATGGGCTATTACCTTGCCGGACGTGTTTCAGGCGTTTTCGGTACTCATACTCATGTCCAGACCTCGGATGACTGTATATTGGACGGACATACTGCATATATTACTGATGCGGGAATGACCGGTCCGGAACAATCCTGTCTCGGAGTGGAGATAAAATCTGCGGTTGACAGACTGCGCTTTCGTATGCCTGTACGCTTTAAAGAAGCGGTCGGAGAATGCTTCCTTTGCGGTATTGTTGTTTCGTTTGACGAAAAAAGCGGCAAATCGCACAAAACTGAACGCATAATTATAAGATAATATACAAAAATTTGTTCAGATACTTGCAATCCGGGAAGTTTTGGTTTATAATATAAGTGTACTGGAGCCGATTGGCAGAATTAACATTAAATGTACAAAAAATTTACTCACAGGAGGGTTATTATCATGGAGATTTTAAAAGTATCATCACATTCATCACCGAATTCAGTTGCCGGTGCAATCGCAGGAGTTATCAGAGAGCAGAAGGCTGTTGAGGTTCAGGCAGTAGGTGCCGGAGCAGCAAATCAGGCAATCAAGGCTATAGCAATCGCAAGAGGCTATCTTGCTCCCATCGGTATCGACCTCATCTGTGTTCCTGCTTTCGCAAATATTCAGATTGACGGCGAAGAGAGAACTGCTATCAAGCTCATCTGCGAACAGAGATAAGCTCTGAAAGAGAGCTTCCGAAAAATGGACGGCTTTGAAATACCTGTCGTCTGAAAATGTTGAAAACGCCTCCGTTCCGTTAAGACCGGAGGCGTCTTTGTAATAATAAGTAATATTGTTTCCCCAACTAAACCTTGCTGTCAGATACTCAGTACAAAGAAAATTTCTCTGTGTCATAAAAATTTGGAATACGCCAGCATTCCTGCGTTTTCATTCCTTGATAAGTTTTCTTTCAGCTTTCGTCTTTTTGGCAAAGTATAATTGTTGGAGCAATATTGAACGCAGTAATGCAGTAAATATATGATTTATAACTGATGGATATCGGAGTAGAGTAATAATCAGACTTGATAAAGATGAGTACAAATGTATTGATGTTGATGAGTGGATACAAAATGACGAGTCGCTTGAGGGAGCTATGGGATATTGACGCAGCGGAGGAATAAGTATGCCGGCAAATCTTTTCAGTGAAATTGAATATTTAAAGGGTGTAGGAAAGGCGAGAGGTGAAAAGTACCGTAAATTAGGCATCGGTTCTCCGTATGAGCTGATTTACCATATACCCAGAGCATATCTGGATTTCCGTACACACGTGCCGGTGTGTCAGGCTCAGATAAATGAGTATAACGTGCTCAGACTGACTGTTTTCCGCAAGCTGTCTCCGCAGAGAATAAAGGGCGGACTTGTGATTTGCAAGGCGGCAGCAACTGACGGTATTGACGATATTCTCATAGTCGTATATAACAATGTGTACGGCTTTCAGGCTCTTAAAGAGGGCGAAACGTATTATATGTACGGCAAGGTGAGCGGGAATTTCCTGCGTAAGGAGATAAGTGCGCCTGTTTATATCAGCGCTCAGGAAAAGGTGCTGATTCAGCCTGTGTACCGTCTGACTCAGGGACTGTCGGTAAATATGATACGTTCAAACATGAAACAGGCTCTGGAGCTTATGAAATCAGAGCCGTTTGAAACGCTTCCTGATGAAATAATGCGCCGCTATGAGCTTAAACCGCTTATGTGGGCGCTGGAAAACATTCATTTCCCGGAGAGTGATATGGCGTCGGACGAGGCGAGACGCAGACTTGCGTTTGATGAGCTGCTGAAGCTTCAGATAGGAATGTCACTTATGAAGTCGAGGAGCAGAAGAAATACTGCGCACAGAATGGATACCTCTGTTGATATCGGCAGCTTTATATCAGGACTGCCGTTTGAACTGACTGATGACCAGAAAAAGGCGGTAAATGAAATAATTGCCGACCTTTGCCGCAGTGTGCCTATGAACAGGCTTCTTCAGGGAGATGTCGGCAGCGGAAAAACTGCGGTGGCGGCTGCGGCGTGCTATTTTGCAGCAAAAAACGGCGAACAGTCGGCGCTTATGGCTCCTACGGAGATTCTCGCAAATCAGCATTTCCGTACCCTGTCAGGATTCCTTGAGCCATTCGGAGTGAACGTCTGCCTGCTTACGGGTTCTATGACTGCAAAGAAAAAAGCGGCAGTCCGTGAAAGGATAGCCGCAGGTGAAATTGATGTTGTTGTCGGAACTCACGCAATCATTCAGAAGGACGTGGAATACAGCTCGCTCGGACTTGTTATCACCGATGAACAGCATCGCTTCGGAGTTGCGCAGAGAGCAGCTCTTGCCGAAAAGGGTGACGCTCCGCACAAGCTTGTAATGTCGGCAACTCCTATTCCGAGGACGCTTGCACTGATTATCTACGGTGACCTTGATATATCGGCAATTACTCAGCTTCCCGAAGGACGAAAGCCTGTGCAGACCTATGCGGTTACGGGAAAGCTGCGTCACAGAGCGTTTGGCTTTGTAAGGTCGAGACTTGACGAGGGACGTCAGGCATATGTGGTCTGCCCCATGATTGAGGACAGTGAAAGTGAGCTTTTTGCGGTCAAATCCTATGCGAAAAATGCTGCGGATAGCGACCTTAAAGGCTACACGACGGCACTGCTTCACGGCAAGATGAGCGCTGCCGAAAAGGACAGGACGATGAAAAGCTTCCGTGACGGAGAAATTCAGGTTCTCATATGCACCACCGTTGTAGAGGTCGGTGTGGACGTGCCGAATGCTGCTGTCATGGTCATTGAAAATGCCGAGCGCTTCGGACTTTCTCAGCTGCATCAGCTCAGGGGACGTGTCGGCAGGGGACAATTTGAAAGCACCTGTATACTCATTACCGATAACACCTCAGAGGAGTGCGTGAAGCGCATGAAAATAATGTCCTCCACTACGGACGGCTTTAAGATTTCAGAGGAGGATCTGAAAATGAGGGGCCCCGGAGACTTCTTCGGTAATGCACAGCATGGTCTGCCGCCGCTGAAAATTGCGGATATTGCGTGCAATATGGAGCTTATGAACAAGGCTCAGAGCTGTGCACGTGAGCTTCTTGAAAATGACCCTGACCTCAGTAAGCCACAGAACCGTGCACTGAAAATGGACGTTCTTAGACTGTTCAGCAGGGAAATTATAGGTTGATTATCAGATTTCATCGGTGAATATAAATAAATCATTTGGAGTACATTCAAGCAGCAGACACATAGTCTCGATGTTTTCATATTTGATAGAAGCGGTTTTATTATCAATCATGCGCTTGAAATTCTGATAGCTCATGCCGAGTTGTTTGTAAAGCCAGTATTTAGTGCGGCCTTTTTCTTCAAGGAGTTTAATAACATTTAACTTTACCATAGTGTACCTCCACATTATATAATCTATAAATTAGATATTAGTATATTTTGTCAATTGACATATAGATTATTACATTATATAATGTAAACATACAAAAGGAGGTTGACTATGGAATTAAAAGACATAAAAAGGGAAATATGTAAACTGATAGATGAAATTAGATTTCCGGAAAACGAAACAATTATTCTTCAGATACAGAAGGTTCTGCGTGGTTACAACGGTGATGATTTTCAATGTGTCGAAGAAATTGTGGAAATACTTGAGGAAAATGGTTTTAACTGCGGAAATTGTCACGATTTCTGAGATTTTTAAGTGAATTTTCCCCTATATTACGTCGTTTACACATTTTTTTGAAAAAAACTGAAATTTTTTTCAAAAAAAGCTTGACAAACCTGCAATGTTGTGATATAATTATTTTTGTCGTCAGGAAGACGACGGATAGAAAAGTAAAAAAAGTGGGGGTTTAGCTCAGCTGGGAGAGCATCTGCCTTACAAGCAGAGGGTCACAGGTTCGAGCCCTGTAGTCCCCACCAATGGCCCGGTAGTTCAGTTGGTTAGAACGCTAGCCTGTCACGCTAGAGGT
>JAGBIH010000099.1 GCA_017935095.1 Ruminococcus sp. | reverse complement strand
TCTTTAGGCATAGTCGGTGCTACAGGAACAGCAGCGTTGGAATTCACCTTGATTTCGGAAACTCCTATGGTACCATTATTTGCCTCTGAAAGGTGAATAATTTTAACCTTTGCAGTTTTTGCGGTTTCTCCGCTGAACAACTGGATTGTCTTTGATTCCTCACTCATTGTCTCATCAAGAATAATCTCATCATCAACAATTACTGCGTATCTCGGACGATAATCAGGAGCACTTTCAATATTGCCGTCACCGAAAATAGTTACCTCTGCTGACTTTGCATTTACTGTAAACTCTACGGCAGAACCGCTCTGAACAAGCCATGTCACATTGTCTGCAAAGTAATTTCTGCCAATATAGCGTACATTGTCCTCTGTAGCGTAAAACGAATTCTCAGCATAATCACCGGTTGCAGTAAGCGCTTTTCTCATTTCCGTCATATCGAAAACATCTACCCTACCATCAGTATTTACATCATGTTCCTCTAAAACAGGTGCCTCACCAAGAAGTGCATCACTCAATCCTCTCAAATCAGAAGCTGTATATTTTTTAGCCGCAGCCACGACAACAGTGCCGATAATCGCAGATGCAGCAGCAGTAGCTACAGCCGCTGTAAGAAATTTTTTCGCCATTCCAATTACTCCTTTACGAATAATATATACAATTTTATTATACATTACAATACAAATTATGTCAACGACTTCACATTTTTTTTACAATCCATTTCCAAAATGATTATCATGCCTTTTTATATTGACTATTGTCTGAAAATCGGTTATAATATATAACAGTTCTAAATTTATAAAGGAGTGTTTTTAATGAGTGAATGTACACATGACTGCTCAACCTGCGGAAGCAACTGTGCAAGCCGTCAGGAGCCTCAGAGCTTAATTGAAAAGCCCAATGCAATGAGCAAAATCGGTAAGGTTATCGGTGTTGTCAGCGGTAAGGGCGGTGTTGGTAAAACCATGGTTTCATCACTTCTCTCGGTTTCAATGCAGAGACTCGGCAAGAATGTCGGTATACTTGACGCAGATATTACAGGTCCTTCCGTACCAAAGGCTTTCGGTATCCACGGTAAGGCTGATGCCTGTGAATTCGGAATTATTCCTTCAAAGAGCAAAATGGGTATTGATGTTATGTCGATAAATCTTCTGCTTGAAAATGAATCCGACCCTGTTGTCTGGAGAGGTCCTGTTATTGCCGGCGTTGTCAAGCAGTTCTGGACTGATGTTATCTGGAAGGATATTGATTACCTTTTCGTTGATATGCCTCCAGGAACAGGCGATGTTCCGCTTACTGTATTCCAGTCAATTCCTGTTGACGGTATAGTTATTGTTACCTCACCTCAGGAGCTTGTTTCCATGATCGTTGAAAAGGCTGTAAAAATGGCTAAGCTGATGAACATACCTATTCTTGGTATTATTGAGAATATGAGCTATTTTGAGTGTCCTGACTGCGGCAAGAAGCACAGCATATATGGTGAAAGCCACATTGAAGAAATTGCAGCTGAATACAGCCTGCCTGTACTTGCAAGACTCCCTATCTGCACAGACCTTGCTAAAATGTGCGATAACGGTACGATTGAACTGTTTGAGGGCGATTGGCTTGACGCTGCTGTTAACCAGATTGATAAAATGTAAAACAAGGGACGGTTTAAAAACCGTCCTTTACTATTTTCAATAATTACAAACCGAATAAAAAATATTGACATCAAACTGTCAGTATGATATAATATGAATTGAAAATTCTTCAGGGCAGGGTGTAATTCCCTACCGGCAGGCGGGGAGTCCCCGCTGACTTGTGTGTCAGCTCTGATGATTCAATACAATTTATTCTTCAGGGCAGGGTGTAATTCCCTACCGGCAGTTATTAGCCTGCGAGCCTTTTTAAGGTTGATTCGGTGAAATTCCGAAGCCGACGGTCATAGTCCGGATGAAAGAAGATAAATCAGCGCTGCTGCGCTATATACACGATTTATTGCCCCGAATCCTCGGGGTTTTTTGTTTTTTCGGAGGTGTTTATGACCCATATCGACTTTATGAGAGAAGCACTCTCTCTTGCCGCAAAAGGTACCGGCTTTGTAAGTCCGAATCCTATGGTAGGTGCTGTAATTGTCAAAAACGGACGCATTATCGGTCGTGGCTGGCATAAAATATACGGTGATCTCCATGCCGAGCGCAATGCCTTTGCTGACTGCTCTGGGGACTGCTCAGGTGCGGATATGTACGTAACTCTCGAACCATGCTGTCACTACGGAAAAACTCCTCCATGCACTGAGGCTATTATTGAACATAATATCAAACGTGTTTTTATCGGCTCGTCTGACCCGAATCCTCTTGTTGCCGGTAAAGGAGTACGGGTTCTCAGGGAACACGGAATTGAGGTCATTGAAGGTGTACTGAAAGATGAATGCGATGCGATGAACGAAATTTTCATGCATTTCATTACAACCCGCCTGCCGTTCGTGACTATGAAATACGCCATGACTCTTGATGGCAAAATTGCTTGCTTTACCGGTGAATCCAAATGGATTACGGGTGAAGCCGCACGACAGCACGTTCAGTATGAACGCCTTCGTCATTCAGCAATTATGGTCGGAGTCGGGACTGTACTTGCCGATGACCCCATGCTCACGTGCAGGCTTGAAAATTCCCGTAATCCCCTACGCATTGTCTGCGATTCAAAGCTGCGGACACCTCTTAACAGCAATATAGTACGTACTGCTAAGGATATTCCCACTATTATTGCTACAATTTCTGATGATTCAGAGAAAATCTCAGCTTATGAAAAGCTCGGATGTCAGATTATAAGAACAGCTCCTGACTGCGGTCATGTTAACCTCAGACAACTCATGAAAACACTTGGCGATATGAAGCTTGACTCTGTACTCCTCGAAGGAGGCGGTGAACTCAACTGGTCTGCACTCAACAGCGGCATTGTGAATAAGGTTCAGGCATACATCGCTCCGAAGCTATTCGGGGGCGCTCTGGCAAAGTCACCGGTTTCAGGTGTGGGAGCAGCCTCCCCCGCTGAGGCATTTATGCTTGAAAACAGCAATATAATTCAAATCGGAGAAGATTTTCTTATAGAAAGCAGGGTGAAAAATGTTCACAGGAATTGTTGAAGAAATAGGAACTGTCCGTTCGCTCCAGCACGGTCAGACCTCGTCATTTATTGAGATTCAGGCTAAAACAGTACTAAGCGATGTACATCTCGGTGACAGTATTGCGGTTAACGGAGTATGCCTGACCGTTACGCACTTAACCTCTGACTCCTTTCGTGCAGACATTATGAACGAAACCCTGAAACGCTCCTCACTTGGCTCTCTCAGAAGCGGAGGTCATGTGAATTTAGAGCGTGCAATGGCAGCAAACGGCCGATTCGGAGGACATATAGTTTCAGGTCACATAGACGGTACAGGAACTGTCATAAACATAAAAAAAGACGGTATCGCTCACTGGTACACTATCTCCGCTGACAACTCCATTCTGCGTTATATCGTAGAAAAAGGCTCTGTTGCCATTGACGGGATAAGCCTTACTGTCGCAGCTCTGTCCGAAACATCGTTCAGCGTGTCAGTTATTCCGCACACCTCGGAGCAGACTATCCTCTCCGAAAAAAAGCTTGGTGACATTGTGAATCTTGAAAACGATATTGTCGGAAAATATGTGGAAAAATTCATGAGACCTGTTGAAGCTTCTCCGAAAAGCAATGGAATCTCCATGAATTTTCTCGCTGAGAATGGATTTTAATTTACTTAGGAGGATATAAAATGTTCAGATACAACACTGTTGAGGAGGCCCTTGACGCACTCCGAAACGGCGAAATCATCCTTGTAACCGATAACGAGGATCGTGAAAATGAGGGCGATATGATTTGTGCTGCTCAGTTCGCAACAACAGAAAATGTAAACTTCATGGCTATGCACGCAAAGGGGCTTATCTGTATGCCTATGAGCCGTGAGCTCTGCAAAAGGCTGAGCTTTCCGCAGATGGTCGGCCTTGATGAAAACACCGACAATCATTGTACCGCTTTTACCGTTTCTATTGACCACGTAAATACTACAACCGGTATCTCTGCCGAGGAACGTGGTTTTACTGCAAGAGCGGTCGTTGACCCTGATTCCAAGCCTGAAGATTTCCGCCGTCCGGGTCATATGTTTCCGCTTATGGCAAAGAAAAACGGAGTCCTTGAACGTGACGGTCACACAGAAGCTACCGTTGACCTTATGAAGCTTGCAGGTCTTGAGGAATGCGGTCTGTGCTGCGAGATTATGCGTGACGACGGTACTATGATGCGTGCAGAGGAGCTTCAGGAAAAAGCCGCTGAATGGGGTATGAAATTCATCACTATTCAGGCGCTCAAAGAGTATCGAAAGTCTCATGATATTCTTGTGAAATGCGTGGCGAATACAAAGCTTCCTACAAAATATGGCGATTTTCGTGCCCTCGGCTATGTAAACACTCTCAACGGCGAGCATCATGTTGCACTTGTCAAGGGTGATATCGGTGACGGTCAGGACGTACTCTGCCGTGTACACTCTGAGTGCCTCACAGGTGACGCTTTCGGTTCACTTAAATGCGATTGCGGACAGCAGTTTGCGTCGGCTATGGCTCAGATTGAAAAAGAGGGACGTGGGATTCTCCTATATATGCGTCAGGAGGGACGTGGGATCGGTCTGATAAACAAGCTTCGTGCATATGAGCTTCAGGACAAGGGCATGGATACACTTGAGGCAAATCTTGCCCTCGGATTTCCGGGAGATATGCGTGAATACTACATCGGCGCTCAGATTCTGCGTGAACTTGGCTGCAAGACTCTCCGTCTGCTTACCAACAATCCTGAAAAAGTATACGGTCTGAGCGGATTCGGTCTTGAAATCAAGGAGCGTGTCCCGATTCAGATGGACGCTACTCCTCATGACCTGTTTTACCTTAAAACAAAACGTGACAGAATGGGGCATATTCTGGATTATTGATTAAAATGGATTATCGGAGGATTTTACTATGAATGAAGATTTATTTGAATGGCTTCCGCCAATTGAACTCGATTATCAATATCAGATGTATATAGAGAAAATATTCTCAAAGCATCTGAGCAGCCAGAACATTTCCTATGTTGTAATAATTTACCTGATTGTTATGGCTGTCATTATGTATAAATTACAGAAAAATCTGATAGTTGTGCTTATACCTGCTGTACTGTTTTGCTTACTGTTCATAAAATCACGCAAGAACAGTACCCGTAATAATGATGAAATATCACAGCAGAATTATGAATGGCGTGAAGGCGACCTTACAAAAATACGTGTAAAAGGCAGACATACAAAAATCCTGTACGTGGATGGTCAGGAATGCTATGAATTTCCGTTTTATTTCTTCCGTGGACATAAGGGCGACAGAATGCTCGCAATACGTATTATTAATTCCGACGGAACATACAAATATTTCGCTATAAGCTGTAAAGACCTGCAAAAAAAATCAGACAGTATTTAAAAGGATAATGTATCTGTGGATTGTTGAGGGGACTATCATGATTCTTAACCTTGTATTTTGCGGAATGTATTTACTGTTTATTATTTTTATTAGTATTAAAGTAAGATATATAAGAAAAGCAAAACAAAAGGTGATTATCTACAAATTCAATAAAAAGCGTGCTGTTGTGCTTGGTATTGCATACTCGTTACTTGTAACAGGTTATGTTTTTATGTGGCTGATTTTGGGTTTCGATATTGACGATGTACACACTCTTATTCTTCCGTTATTTTATCTTGAAATTTCTTTTATCGGAATTACACCGGATGGTACTGTCGGAGACGCTATAAAAAATAATGGTATCACTCCTAAAGAAAATTATCGTTACCGTTATACCTTCAAGGGTGCATTTCAGACAGAATGCCTTGAAATTTATCATAAAAATATGAAAAAGCCTGAAATATATTACGGAAATATCAGAAATCCTGAGCTTATAAAAATGCTTGAAGAAAACTATTCTGAATATGTCGATGAAGATTCTACATAACACTGTCTTTTTACAGAGAAATGAAATTCCGTACGGACAAAATCTGTTCTTTCGGATAGATTATCACATAAAGTCAAAAACTAAATTTTATAAAGGAGAAAAATCAAATGAAAACATATGAAGGAAAGCTTATCGCTAAGGAAACAAGAATCGGTATCGTTGTAGCACGTTTCAACGAGTTCATCACCTCAAAGCTCCTCGGAGGCGCAATTGATACGCTCAAGCGCCACGATGTCAACGAGGACTCAATTGATATTGCATGGGTACCGGGAGCTTTTGAAATTCCGCTTATTGCTCAGAAAATGGCTAAATCAGGCAAGTACGACGCTGTAATCTGCCTTGGTGCTATCATAAGAGGCAGCACATCACACTACGACCTTGTGTGCAATGAAGCAGCAAAGGGTATCGCTCAGGTATCACTCAACAGCGATATTCCTGTAATGTTCGGCGTTATCACAACTGAAAATATCGAACAGGCTATTGAGCGTGCAGGCTCAAAGGCAGGCAACAAGGGCAGCGAATGCGCTGAGGGTGCTATTGAGATGATTAATCTCATCAGAGAAATCGAGGACTGATGGCTAATCTCATTTTTGACTACGACGGCACTATCCATGACTCCATGAAAACCTACGCTCCCGCATTCAGAGGCACTATGAAATGGCTTGAGGACTGCGGATACATTCCTCATAAGGATTACTCTGACAGCGATATCAGCTTCTGGCTCGGCTTCAACTCAACCGATATGTGGACACAGTTTCAGCCTGACCTCCCTCAGGAAATACGTGAAAAGGCACGTGTAATGCTCGGCGAGGACATGGCCCAGCGAATTGAAAACGGTCATGGAGCTTTGTTTGACGGAGCAACAGAAATGCTTTCCACACTGAAAAATCAAGGGCATACGCTGATTTTTCTCAGCAACTGCCGCATACACTATATGAAGCGTCACAGACGTGTTTTCGGTCTCGACCGTTTCTTCGACCGCTTTTTCTGCTGTGAGGAATATGATTTTATCCCAAAATATGAAATTTTCCGCAGCTTCAGCTCACAATTTGACGGACAATTTATCGTTATCGGTGACCGCTTTCACGATATCGAAACAGCAGTCCGCAATGACCTCAGAGCAATCGGCTGCGGCTATGGCTACGGAAGTCACGATGAGCTGTCCGACGCTGATATTATAGTCGGCAGTATTTCCGAAATCCCTGATGCTGTTTCAGTACTTTCAGAAAGGAGTTTAGTATGAATAAATTACGTATTCTGTCTGTCGTGACAGCTGTTATACTCTCAACAGCTTTATTTTCCTGCTCACTGAGAAATTTCGACAGCAGCTCATCAGAAGCTGAAAAAACTACTGCTGCCACTTCTTCTACAGAAGCTGCTTACGACAACGAAAACCTGTCAGTAACTGACGCTCCTACTCTCGACGAAATCCGTGAGCACGCTAATGAGCTGCTCGATTCCATGAAAATAAACGGAAACGACCGCAAAGTAAAGAACTGCATTGATACACTGCTCCTTGACATGGACAAATGCAATCAGGAATATTCGCTCCGTACTGTTGAATTTTATCAGGATTGGCTTAACGAAGAGCTTGAAGCTGAGTACGACTCCTGCTATGAAACTCTGTATATCGCTGACCAGATTATGACGTTTGTTTTCAGTAAGGGTTTTAAAAACGACGAATATTCGCATCTTTTCACTGAACTGGCCGATGAAGAGATTGCAGAAGCATATGCTGCTCCGGGTATGTCGCTCAAACGTATCGAGGGTTATGCAAAGGTTGATTTTGAAGTCATGGACGACTGTATCGACCAATACTACAGCGTTTACAATGACGAAGGGCTTGATGATGATGAAAAGGCACTCCAGTGT
>JAGBIH010000098.1 GCA_017935095.1 Ruminococcus sp. | reverse complement strand
TTCTGGGAGATGCATCAAAATAATATATAAAAGCAAGAGCAGTACCGCATTAAGCGATACTGCTCTGTTTGTTTCATTAGCCACCGTTTAGACAATAACCATTAGTGTTTTTGAATACTTCTATATGGTCATCACCCTAAATCGGAGTGCTTTTAATCATTTTTTGTCAAACACCAAGCCTTTGATTAAAGATTGATATCTCCCATATCAAAGTCTTTAACGTAATCATCACTGCGTCTATCCTGTGAAACAGGATAAGAACCTACTGCTTTATCGTTTTCATAACGGCTTGAAGCTACGGATTCAACCTTATAGTTTTTTATATAAACCTTGTATACATTAGAATCAGCGCTGTTAAACACTCTGTTTATAGCTTTAGCAAATGCTTCATCCTTTGCAGCGTCTGCACCAATAGTATTTCCGTCCTCATCGCAGGCATATCCGGTTGAACCATCCCAGTAGAAATAGAAATCACCGTTTGACATATAATTATCTCCGGTTGCACGCTCTGAGAACTTCATTCTTGTTGCCTCAGTCTGGGCAGCATTAAATATAACCTTAGAATAGTCATTCTGAGTTCTCACATTGCCTTTCATAATGAAATAGCTCCATGTAGGAACAAGTATAGCACCAAGAATGCCGATAATAGCAATTACGACAATCATTTCAATCAAAGTGAAGCCTTTTTTCGATTTCATACAGACACCTCCAAAAGATATATCATATATATTATAGCAAATTATTCAAAATTTGTCAATAAAAATTCATATTGTTATAAGACAAATTTTAGGCTGTTTTATTGTGCAATCAGCCAAAAAGCTCCAGTGCCTTTTCAAGCTGAACGTCATTTTCCGTGCCGATATATTCTCTGTCCATGTCAACGCTCACATCCGGAGCGATACCCACTCCGTCGTAGCACTCCCATTCGCCGATAGTATAATATCCTGCTGTATATCGCAGAATTCCTCCGTTGCTGAGCTGCTTTTCTTCCTGAAAAATACCCTTTCCGAACGTATTTGTACCGACTATCGTAACATCCTCGCCGTACTGTTTAAGCAGAGCTGTGAAAACCTCCGCTGCACTTGCAGTCTGCTCATTACAAAGGAGCACGATTTTCATTTTTATATCGTCTGGTGAGCTTGTTGTGAAGCATTCTTCGACTTTGCCTGTGTAATAATAGCTTGTCGCAACTCCGTCCCCTATGAGGAGGTCGGCTGTTTCTACTGCATATTCAAGAATTCCGCCGGGATTATCACGAAGGTCGATAATAAGCCCCTTGCTACCGCTGATATATTCATCATAATAACCATTGAAAAACATTGCAGTTGATATACTGAAACCCGAGATTGAAATATAGGCAACATCACCGATTTTTTCGGCTTCAACTTCATTAATTGCATTTTCCTGCTTCGTTGAACGCACAAAATGAATCATACTTCTTTTGCCGTCACGCTCAATTTCAAGGTCCATTTCCGTACCGTCCTTGCCTGAAAGACCGAGAACAGTCGCCTTTATTCCCTTTTCGGCAATAACGTCGTCATTGATACGCAGAATAATATCTCCTGTTCTGAGTCCCTGCTTTTCAGCGGGACTTCCTGCCTTGACATTAAGAATTTCAAGCTGCCCCTCATTATTTGCTTTTACAAGGTAACCGCAGGTCTGCATACACGGTCCACCGTTTATGGCTGCAATATACTCCTCAAGGTTTGTATCCTCACGATAGAATGTATAATCGTCATCATATGCTGAAAGATATCCTCTCAGGACAGCAGTCTCGATATCAGCGTTTTCGGGAAGCTTCACTTCATTTTCTTTGAGTATTGTCTCGCACTCACTAATAAGAGAATATTTATCAGCTGCTTCAATCTTATTCTTATTGTATAGGTACATTCCGCCTGCGCCCAGAGCCGCACTCGCACTAAGCGCCAGAAAGGAATTAATTACTTTATTTGTAAGCTCCATTTTTTCTCCTTATAAAAAAACCTCTCTCAAACGAGAGAGGTTTTGATATTCATTAGATGAACGAGAAATTAATCCTTATTGATATCGTCCTCGCCAGCATTCATCTTTGCTCTGATCTGAGCAACTGTAGGCTTGTTGCTGCCCTTGTAATCCTCAGGAGCTACATATCCGCCTGGATCTGTTCCGAGGTAGTTACCGTCTGTTGTGATAACAACACCTGTACATGTTGTACCGTTGATGTAGATTGCACCGTCGCACTTTGTGAACTTACCGAAGTAGTTTGTGATCTTCTCATCAAGGAGTGAACCAGCATTAGTTGCTGTGAGTGCCTTAGTTGTTGCTGTGCCGCCACCTGCTGTGCCGCCACCTGCTGCGCCGCCACCTGCTGCGCCGCCTGTTGCAGAAAGCTTACCCTTTGTAACTGTGAGCCAGTTATCGAATGTAAGCTCATAACCAGCAACGTCGAGGTCTGTAAGACCAGCGTCTACACCCTTCTTGATGCTGTTAGCTGCTGAGTTAGCTGAAGAAATCTTGGACTTCTTAACGTAGCCGAGCATTGAAGGAACGAGGATAGCTGCGAGAACACCGATGATAGCAATTACAACGATGAGCTCAATAAGTGTAAAACCTTTCTTTGTAGTTTTCATGTTGAAAACCTCCTTAATAAAATTTTTTCAGAGTCCTAAAACCTCTGTTAATTTTTAGGTACGGGGATTAATCACGGGTTCTCTCTCTGTTGGATTAGTTCCCTTTGGATTGTCTCCCTTTCCCTTCCCTGTGATTATAGTATAACACTTCATTCATAAAATGTCAATAGTTTTCTAAAAAAAAACTCGATTTCAAAGCACTTTTTACATCGAAACGGTAAATCGGCGTGTTTTTTTGTTCATTTTCGTCAAACTGCACAACATTCCGTGAATAAATTAAGTTGTTTAACCTCCATAGTTAAAATAAACAGGACGGCTCCGCCTTTTTCAGCAGAACGCCGTCCGTATTTATTTTATTAAAGCTGTGCAAGGAAGCGGTAGAATTCCTGCTTATCCTGACACTTATCAAGAGCGTCAACTTCGTTGATGATGTTGTTCTTAACGTATCTTGCAAGCTCCTGATCAAGGCTCATCATGCCAAGCTGCTTACCGGTCTGGATAGCAGACTGAATAAGATGAATCTTATTATCACGGATCTGAGCTGCAACGGCATCTGTAACATTAAGAATTTCCATACAAGCAACTCGACCTGTATTATCCTTTTTCGGGATAAGAGTCTGTGAAATAACTGCAACAAGGTTATTTGCAAGCTGTGTACGGATCTGCTGCTGCTGATGCTCAGGATATACGTCGATAATACGGTTGATTGTATCAGCGGCACTTGTTGTATGAAGTGTTGAAAGTACAAGGTGACCTGTTTCAGCGGCAGTTACAGCAGCCTGAATTGTCTCGAAGTCACTCATTTCTCCTACGAGGATGACATCGGGGTCCTCACGGAGAGCAGCTCGGAGAGCAAGAGCAAAGCTTCCAACGTCGTCGCCGATTTCTCTCTGGTTGATCATACAGCGCTTATGCTCGTGAACGTACTCGATAGGATCCTCAACAGTGATGATATGAGCACTTCTGTTCAGGTTTACGAAGTCAAGCATACCTGCAAGAGTAGTTGACTTACCTGAACCGGTAGGACCGGTTACGAGAACGAGTCCACGTGGGCGCATTGCAAAATCTGCAAGAATCGGCGGAAGTCCGAGATCCTCAAGAGTCGGAATATCATTTCTGAGAAGACGGATAGCGATAGCCGGCTTTCCCTTCTGGAAGTACACGTTTACACGGTGACGGTATCCGCTTTTTGTTGTAAATGAAAAGTCAGTATCCTTATGACTGTTTACGCTGTTCTGCTGAGCATCGTTTGTCATCTGGTGAACGATATCGAGTATCTCTTCCTCATCCATTTCTGGATACTGTGAACGCATTGTTCTGAGAGTACCGTTAAGACGTACTACCGGTGCGATTTTATCTGTGAAATGAAGGTCCGAACAGCCAAGGAGTCGTACCTCATCAAGGATTTTGTGAATATTAATAAGACCCATAATTTATTCCTCCCGATTAGTATAGTATAAATTCAATTATACTGAGTATGTAGCTCTTACCAGCTCGTCAATCGAGGTTTGGCCTGCCTGAACAAGCTCTGAAGCGTTGTCACGGAGGAGCTTTGTACCATTATTTCTTGCTGCTGCTTCAATTTCTTCCTTTGTACCGCCTGCTGCGATAATTGAGGAAACAGTTGAAGTACAGTGAATAATTTCGTGAATAGCAGTTCTGCCTCTATAGCCTGTGTTATTACAGTCCTGACAGCCGCAGGGCTCATAAATCTGGATAGACTGGTTAATACCCATGAGCTCATTTTCTTCCGGTGTAGAAACTCTTGGCTTCTTACAAGCCGGACAGAGAACCTTGATAAGTCGCTGAGCGATAACACCGATGAGTGAGGTTGCAACCATGTACGGAGCTACACCCATATCTACAAGACGGACAACAGTTGAAGCAGCGTCGTTGGTATGAAGTGTTGAAAGTACAAGGTGTCCGGTGATAGCGGCTCTGATACCGATATCGGCTGTTTCGGTATCACGCATCTCACCGATCATTACGATATCCGGGTCCTGACGGAGGATAGAACGAAGGGCAGCTGCGAAGGTCATACCTGCCTTTGTATTTACCTGAACCTGATTGATTCCGTCGATAGCCTTTTCGACAGGGTCCTCAACGGTAATTACGTTTACATTCGGCTTTGCAAGCTCACCGAGAGCAGCATAAAGTGTAGTTGTTTTACCTGAACCGGTAGGTCCTGTTACAAGGATAACGCCGTGAGGAACACGGAGCATTGATTCAAAGAGCTGATAGTTATAATCAGACATACCGAGGTCTGTAATTTTACGAAGAGCAATTGTTCCGGTTGAAAGAATTCGGATAACGATTTTTTCGCCGTGAACAGTAGGAAGTGAGGATACACGGACATCAAGAGTAGTTCCGTCAACAACCTGTGTGAAACGACCGTCCTGAGGAATTCTCTTTTCAGCGATATTCATGCCGCTTATGAGCTTGAGACGTGTAGTAAGAGCACTGTGAACCGCACTTGAAATATTCATAAGCTCTACAAGGTCACCGTTTACACGGATTCTGATACGTGTATAGGTCTTGAAAGGCTCGATATGAATATCGGTTGCGTCTGCTCTGAAGGAGTTTTCGATGATTGTTGTTGCGAGCTTAACGATAGGAGCGCTTTCAACACGGTCCTTGGAATCAGCATCTTCCTGATTCATTTCGCCAAGGTCTCCGCCCATCTGTGATACACTGTCAAGAACGCTGTCAACATTCTGCATTGAATAGCACTTACCGATTGCCTTATTGATTGCTGATGTTGTAGCAAGAACAGGAACAGTGTCCATACCTGTTGAAACCTTGATGTCCTCAAGGACAATAAAGTTTACAGGGTCATTTGTAGCAACAGTAAGACGCTTACCCTGAACATTGATAGCGATAACCGTATGCTTTCTTGCGAGTGCTTCAGGAACCTTCTGAACAGCTTCTGTGTTGATCTCTGTACTGTCAAGATCAACGTACTGTACTCTGAGCTTTCCTGCAAGCGCCTTGGTGAAGTTTACCTCGGACATAATTCCAAGCTCAACAACGACATCTCCGAACTTCTTGGCGCCGTTCGACTCTTTCTGAGCCTCAAGGACCTTCTGAAGCTGGTCATCACTGATAAGCCCCTGGTTGACTAAGTAGTCACCAATTCTCTCATTTCTCATAACAAACCTCCGCTTATTTCTGAATATATCCGGCATCAGATGCATTATTCCTACCACAGAATATGCAAAAATTTTCAATGCAGAAATATATTCTTATTTTTACTTGAAATTTCCATTAATTATGATATAATATAATTATGAACATATTTTAATGTAAAGGAGGGTAAAACTCATGCTAGAATTTGAAAACATGCTCCACAATGAATTTACGGAGCCTCAATTTCTGTTTTTGTTTTACGCCATTGTATTTCTCTTCGGCATCTGTGTAGGAAGCTTTCTTAATGTTGTTATTTTAAGACTTCCTCGTCATGAATCCCTTATAAAGCGCTCGTCTCACTGTATGACCTGCGGTACAAAAATCAGGGCTTGCGACCTTATTCCGGTATTCAGCTGGATTTTCCTCAGAGGAAAGTGCCACAGCTGCGGCGAAAAAATTTCTGTCAGATATCCTATCGTTGAATCACTTAATGGTCTGATGTACGTTCTCACGTTTTATGTACTGGATTTCAATGCTGAATCCATAATAGCCTGCGTTCTTATGTCGCTGCTTATCATAGTCGGCTTCATGGACTGGGACACTATGGAAATCGACATGATAGTGGTTGGGCTGATTTTCCTGCTTGCAGTTCCTGCAGCGATCTTCACCGACAAGGTTTCACTTGGTCAAAGAATAATCGGCGCATTTATTATCAGCCTTCCGTTTTATGTTATCGGGGAAATCAGCCGTATATTCATCAGAAAGAAAACCGGTGAGGATTTCCGTGCCATCGAGCTTGGCGACACAGTTCTTATGTTTGCAGCCGGTGCTCTTCTTGGAACAAAAGCTATTATCGTTTCAGCATTATTCGGTATAGTAATTGCAGCAATTGTAGGATGTATCAACAAATATGTAACCGGAAGTTCTAAATTTGCCTTCGGACCATTCCTTTCAATTGGAATTGCAATCGGTGTTTTATGGGGCGACAGAATCGCCAACTGGTACTTAAATATGCTGACCGCTCCGATTCAGTAATAAGAAAAATAAATATTTACAGGCAGCAGCATTGAAACTGCTGCCTGTTTTTTTGTTTATCTTGCCTCAGGAAGTGTATAAATGAAGTAGATACAGCCATCGTCTGTTGCAGCGGGAGAATGTCTGAAGAATCTGCTGTCAATTTTTGAAGCCTGATTGATTCCTATCTTCTCATAATCCCACAAGCCGTCGCCGTCGAGATCTACCATATCATCAAGCGGTTCATATCTGTCAGTTGAAAGAACACCGTTGATTTTCGGCCAACCTGAGTATCTTACCGGTCCCCAGTTATCAGATGCACGATTGCTGCTGAAGCTTGATCTGATATTTACGAGGGACATATTGATATTTGAAAGTGCGAATGGTGATTTGAATGCCGGAGCTTCTTCATTCTCAGTAGTATTCGGGTCATCGGGATAGTCTACTCTTGGAGCGTCCTTTTTATAGGTTATAACGCTGAGAGAGAACATATCCGGGTTAAATGAACCATATCTGTTTCCGTTCGGAGCAAGAACCGGCTGAACCGATGCATAATAATCACTTGCGTCATCGTCAGCAGTATTGAAAAGATTGTTCACTACTGTTGAATCGAAAATAGTCTGCATTTCATTATAACCTGGCTCGAAGAAGAATGAATAATTTTCATAATAAACAGGATTTATTACATCATTGAATTCCTGTCTGTTTTCAATTTTGGGCAGAACCTTACCGAGGTCATCAATGTAAAGAGGTGTTACACCGTCGGGTTCAAATGCAGGCGAACCGTCAGCCTTGACAGCCTGTACCTGAAGCTTATTGCCGTTGATATCATACTGCTGGTATGAGTAGCCTGCGGTGAAATCCCACTCGTATTCTGTTACTGCACCACCTGCACCGTTATCAATCTTGAGCATCCTTACAATGCCCTCAAACTGATCTTCAGTGCCGGGATTTGTTTTGTCTGTATAGTGATTGAAAATGAAGTTAACTACTGCTGCTTCCTCTTTGTCAGCTGCACCAAGGTGAGCAAGCTCACTTGTGGAATAATCAGTGTAGTTTCTGCCGGCATCATCAACCAGACCGCCTTCAAAGGTTTCAACACACTCTGCATATCTGAGAGAGCCTTCAAAGTAGCGCTTCATATTATCTACCGCAGCTGAATTTGCTTCCTGAATGGACGCTTTTTTCATCATTCTTGACAGCGGATCAATAATCTGCATAACAGCTACCATGAGGATTGAGAAAATTGCCATTACAACTATAAGCTCTATAAGGGTAAAGCCCTTAGCATTTTTACGTTTTTTCATCAGGCTTCCCTCCTTATGTTGTTGATGTAGCCTGTGTTGTTACCGTTGGCTTTGTTATCTCAACATACTTCAGATTATAGTCATTGGAAACAGCACCGGGATCCGGAATCGGGTCACCGTTTGTATCAGTTGGATTTGTACCCAGCTCGGGGTCTGTGTTATAAAGGGCGCCTTTAATTGTCACAACGCCGTTTGCTGGAAATTCGTTTATAGTATTTCCATTTGAATCTGTTGTTTTCTGAGCCTTTGCAACCTTGATTTCAAGCTGATCATTCATAAGAAACGCTGTATCATTCACCTGTGCTTCTGCAATAGGTCCCTCAACAACAACCTTGTTGTTGAGGTGATGAGCAGCTCTTGAATGCTGTTCAACAGATTTTCCGACCATTACAAGAATAAGTCCGAGCATTGCAAAAACTGCAAGCGCAATTATAATCTCAACGAGAGTCATTCCACGAAGCTTTCTTTTCAGTTTTTTCATGCGTCACGCCTCCTTAATAGCCGAAATAATCAACTGATGCATAGGTATGTTCGTTATTGGCATCCGGGAATGTATTTCCGCCTGAGTTTGGATTTACATAAAGGAGAATCCAGTTGTTCTGGTAAGCACCTGTACGTACGTCCATACAGCCTACAACGCCGAGTCTGGAGATATTATCACGGTTTTCACAGGTACTGAGCTTGATTCCGTCATAATAGATTCGGTCAAGACCAGGACTATTAAGTCCGAATGTAGGACATTTGAAGTTCATGTAAGGTGCCTGAACATATGCTGTAATGTAGAATCCATCAGCGCCTTCAAATGAAGCACCGATTTCAGAATACATATTAACACCCGGAGGCTTGAGAATGTCCACACCGGGAACTACCAATGTAGGATCCTCAGGATCGCTGAGAACCTGGAATGAGCTGTTGGAGTTGATAAGGTCAAGGAAGCTCTTTGTTACAATACATGAGCCTGAACCCATTTTGTTATTCTGTCCGGTTACGAAGAAATTAACAACTCCGTTTGACTGTGTATCGTCAATAACAATTCTTACACCATTATCTGTCTGGAAGTTATTGAGTTCAACCCAGATTGCGTCATTTTCCGGAGGAACAATAACGATATCTCTGTGACCGTTTTCAGAATACGGATAGGATGTTGCATCCCATTTACCTGAAAGCTTTGCATGATCATTAATCTCAAGCTTTGTTGTGCTTCCTGTGTAAGAATTCTCAGGTGTAGCAGGATTGGGGTTTCTTATAATTGCCATACCCTCAAGATCCCACTCATTCATTACCTGATATACAGTTTTCATAACCTGAGTCTGTGCCTGTGGAAGGAAACCGCCGTTACCGTCGTCAACCTGTACAAGACCGAGGATTACATCCTTTTCTGCATATGCAGGGAATATTTTTCCATCATTGAGATTTTTAAATGTAGTTGTAGACTGAATCTGGATATTTCTTCCGTGATGACCTCTGTAATAAGCGCCTGCCGGCAATACAGCTTCATTCTTTGCTACTTCGTTGCCTGAAGGATCAAGATACTGTTCCTTGTAGAATTTCTTTGCAGCAGCGAGCTCCTTAGCTTCATCCTCAGTGATATCAAGCTTTTCATCAATGAATTCGCTTGGAATTAATGCGCCTACAAAGTCATGAACATCAGTACCCTCTATCTGAGCACTGCCTATTCTGTTTCCGTCAACATCCTCGTAGTCATAAACCTCAGGCTTAAGCCATGCATAAGGAACTGTTTCGAGCTGGTCGCCAACACCTGTGCAGGTAATATCCTTAGCCATTACGAAGTACAGGTCATTTTTGGTATAACCGTTTTTAAGAGGAGCATTACCGTTCACTTCAATATGAGTGCCGGCAAAGGTATCAGCATAGATTCCGTTGTCAACCTCAAGGTCAGGTGTATTGATTGTAAGAGTACCGCCTACAGCGAGAGAACCTCTGATTGTTGTTCTGCTGTTGATTGTAACATCGCCTTCAACTCTGACATCGCCCTCAAAAACCTTACCGCTGTGAGGAGTTCCGTCATTAAGACTGTTGCTGTTACCGCCGATTACGAGGTTACCCTTTGAATAGAAGTTTCCGCCTACGCCTGTATAGCTGTTGCCGCCTACAGAAATTGAAGCCGCCCAGTTATAAAGCTTTGTAGCGTCATTGGTGATATGTGTTGTATTATTTGAGATATTTACTCTCTTTGTTTCGCCTGCAACAGGCTCGCCCATTGCAACAACCTTTTCACCTGTAATTCCGTTGCTTGTATACTCTACATAATCCTTGCTTTCTGTATCATAGCAGTATACATCGGCTGCGATCCATGACTGACCGCCTGTAAGCTGCAGAGAACCGCAGAATATATTCAGGGGCATCCAGTTGTTTCTGTTGTGTTGTAACTGATTTCCGTTATAAACGCTTCCGAGTCTTGCGCTGTTCTTTGCAATAATTGCTCCGTCAACGTAAAGATAAGGCATTTCATTGAACTGGAATGACTGATTGCTTCCGAGGAGTGTTGATTTAAGTCTGAGCTTATCATTTCCCAAATCAAGGTTACCCCAGATCTGAACACCCTTGTCCTTCTGCTGATAGAAAACCTCAAGTGTATTTACAAGCTTCAGTGAGCCATCGATTACAATCGGTGCCTCTGAAGTATTATCGTTCTGCATTGTGAATTCCTTATATGTAAGGTAATTCTTATCATTAAGTGTGCTTATGATATTTCCTGCAGGATCGGCTTCAATGTATGATTTATACATCCAGTTTGTACCCATGCCGAGGTATGTTCCGCCGAATGAGCTTGTATGAGTATCAACGGAAGCATCACCCATTGTAAGGAAGCCGGGGCTGTCTGCGCCGCTCTTTACAGGGTCCTGAAGGATATGCGATGTAATTGTTGATGTTTCTCCGCCAAGAGTTACCTCTGCGGTAATTGCAATAAGATTTTTTTCAACCCACTTTCTTGTAGCCGGGTCGAATACCGATTTTGTACCGGCATAATCTACTCTTGCACTTTCAACTCTTCCGAGAGAAGGGTCATTGATATCAACGATAACATCAAAACCACTTCCCGGACCAAGTGCGTCAAGTGCATCAGCGAAAGCGCTGTCTGTTCCTGCTGCTGCAAGGATACTGTCTATTGCAGCTCTTGCAGTATAGTTAGTCTGTGATGAAGCGTAGCTTTTATGGGCTCTTTTATTTGCAGCGGATGCCAAAGCAAGTGTGCTCGTCATGAAAATAATCATGAGTGCCATTACCGAGACTACCGTAAACAGTATTGAGCCCTTCAGGGTTCGTTTTTTCTCAGTTTTCATCTTTCATACCGCCTTTCAAGTTATAATTATTCTCAATAACTTTATTGAAGGTTGTTTATTACTGCGGCTGATTGCCAACCGCAGCAACATCTGGTTTCTGATACCAATTGCACTCCCTCTCGAAAAGCGCTTATTGGTTTTTGGAAGCTGTATCACAAAATATATATGCAGATTTGCCCGTAAAAGCCTTATCAGACATCCTGCAAAACAGCTTCTTGATATGGCAGCACGTAATAATTAATATTGTTTCTGCTTTTTATCCAGCTGCCGAGCAAAGCTTATTCAGCTTCAACATTAGGCTCTGACATCTCATATACTGAATAGAGTGAAACGACAAATTCTGCATCCCAAAGCTTATCCTCGTCCTTTACATCAGACTGTGAAGGCTTTGGTGTTGAACCTTCTTCGCCCTCTCCTGAAGCCTTATTCTCTTCATTTTCTTCTGTATGTTCATTGAGAGAATAGGACTCAATAATAACAGCATCATTGAATTTTTCGATCAGTTCCATGTATTTGTAGATGTTTTCGAGCTTACCTGTACATTTAAGGCTGTACTGTGTTTTCATAATTGTTTCAACAAATCTCTGTGAAAGCTGATTTCCCTCTGCATTTTCCTTATCAACCTTTGCCTGAAGGTCACCGTTGATATCAGCAGACTGACGAAGAGCTGAGCCAACATCAGTATTCTCAATATAATAATATGGAATAGGAGATTCAGTTGTGTTTCCGTAAGCAGCCTCAGTAACTCTTAACTCGCTGTCCTCAGCGAATTTCTGCATGAATACATCAAGCTTTACAGGTCCCTTGATTAAATCCAAATCAACGAAATCCTTTGTAAGAGCTGTGGTATTCTTATGTGTTTCCTTAATGGAATCCTGAAGCGGTTTAATCTGTGCGATTTTTGCTTCGATATCTCTTTTCTGTGATTCAAGGGTTTCAAGTGTCTGCTTATTTGAGGAAATTTCCTCGGTCTTAGGCTTAATCAGTGCAAAGTAACCGGCAAGAAGAATTGCAACGGCAAGCACGATTGAAAGAATAATCTTATCTCTGTAATTTAATTTCATGCTAATCAGCCCCCTTATTTAGCTTCTTCGGTTTCGGTTGTTGTCTCAGGAGTATAAGCACTCTCTCTGCTGTTGAGATGAACGCTTACATCAAAGCTGAGCTGGTCCTTATCCTTATCACCGGAATTTGCCTCTTCTTCATTTTCACTCTCGGTTTTAGGAGAAACCGTATAGCTTGAATATGTAATTCCGCCGAAATACTTATCCGCACCCTCTCCGAGGTCGAAGATCTTGTCTACGTATTCAGCCGGGAACTTCTGTACAAAATCATCAGTTGCGTCGCAGGTGATGTTGAAGTTAAGAACGCCGTTCTCATAGCCTGCCCACTTGATCCATCCGCCTTTAATCTGATATTTATCCTCTGCACAGAGCTTTTCAGCAAGAGTCTTGAGCGACTTGATCTTATCTCCGTTGATTACAGGCTGTGAAAGGTATGCATCATGTGCATTCACTATCTTTGTATTATAAGCCTCAACCTGATCTCTTAAAATAAGGAGCTTTTCCTGATGCTTGAGCTTATCCTGTGTATCCTTGCTTTCGTTGAATTCACGGACTTCCTCAATATCATTGCTGATTGATTTAGCTCTTGCAGCCTGAACAGCCCATACGCCGCCGGCTATAAGTATCGAGCCGAAAACAGCGATTGCCAGAACAAGGTTACCTGAACTGTCGTTCTTGATTTTATTCTTTACAACAGTACCGAGGTCTGTTTCAAGAAGGTTGATCTTTTCACTTTCCTTGTTTCTCTTGAACATAGCGCCGATAGCGTTTGCATACAGTGAGAACTCAAGATTTTCGTGACCATGAATCTGAGGAGGAACATTGATAAGGCTTGTTTTAAGGTCAAGCTTTTCAAGCTCATCTGTCAGTCTTACATATTCATGTGTATCACCGTAGAAGATAACATTTTCGATAGCCTCTCCTGTATTACGGCTTCTGTGGAACTGAAGCATACGGAAGATATTTTCATTTACAGCCTCGAAAACGTAGTCATCGGAATAGCCATAGTCAGCAGCATCAATTGAAGCGAAACGTGAGAATGAAAGCTGACCCTGCTCATAGAGGTTAAGAGAGATGAAGTTATTATCAATCTGAACTGCGAGAAGCGGCATCTTGGACTTGATCTTTGTATCAGCAAGAAGAACCTTTGTGATACAGTTACAGCCGATCATAACTGATCTGAGTGAAATTCCGAGGAGCTTGAATACTTCTCTGTAGCTGTTTACGATTTCGTAGGGACAAGCTGTAGCGAGGATTCTGTATGCAGGCTCACCGCCGTCTGTTCTTTCAGCGTCACCCACGATGATATAGGATACGCTGTAGGAGTCATCAAGATTAAGCTCAGCCTGCATCTGCTGCTTAACTACCTTCTGAAGGTCCTGATTCTTTACCTTTGCAACAACAATTTCCTTGAAGATTGTGAGGTTTGAGGAGATGCTGACGATTGCTTCCTTATCAGGCATCTTGTTTTTCTTGAGTACGCCGTTAATAAGCGTAGCAACATTAGGAACGTCCTTAACGTGACCGTTGACGATCAGGTCTTCTTCAACATTAAGGGTAGCAGCGGAGCTGATTTTAATTTTTCCGTTACTCTCAACGCCCTTAACAACTCGTATATTTCTATCGGTAATATCAAATGAAAGCATTTATCTTTCCACCTTTCCGTATTATTCGTTCTCGATATTCTCGAAAGCACCGTAGAGTGCCGGGTAAACTCCGGCTACAACCAAGCCGATGATTACACCCATGAAGATGATAAGTATTGGCTCAACCATACTTACGAGTCGCTGAACGGCTGAATCTGATTCATCCTCATAGTATTCTGATGTTTTTTCAAGAATTGAGTCAAGCGCACCAGATTCTTCACCTACGTAAATAATGGAGCAGAACATTGGCTCAAATATTTCGGTTCTTGTAATTGCTGCCGAGAGGGTTTCACCCTGCTTAACCTCATCAACTACGTCTACAAACTTTTCATCAATATATGAATTTCCGAGAATTGCAGATGCTCTTTCAAGACATTCAACCATAGGAATACCACTTGAATAGAGTGAAGAGAGGGTACGTGCAAAACGTCCTGTATAGATCTTTGTAATAAGAGGTCCGAAGCCAGGTCCTTTAATAAGCATTCTATCGAACTTCAGTCTGAAGCCCGGAGTTTTCATTGCATATTTGAAAGCAAAGAACAAAGCTATAACAACAAGAACAAGTATATATCCCTTTGTTCTGAGGAAGTCACTTATAACCTTCATGGCTTTTGTAAGCACCGGCATCTTTGATGGATCCTCATACATCTCAAGGAAGTTAGGCATGATGAATGTAAAGAGGAAGATAACGATTACTACACAAAGAACGAGAAGGATTACCGGATAAACCATAGCGCCCTTGATAGTATTCTTAAGTTTATTTTCCTTTGCATAGTGGTCGGACATACGCTGCATGATAACATCAAGCGAACCACTGGTTTCACCGGCGCCTACCATTGAAATCAGGAAGTCCGGGAAGGAACCGCTGTGCATTTCAAGGGTTGACGAGAAGGATTCACCCTTTTGTACGTTTTCATAAATATCCTGCCAGATAATTCTCGCCTTTTCATTCTCCTGCTCTCTGCAGAGAATGTCGATTGATTTTACAAGTGTAAGACCCGAAGTAAGCATAGCGCTGAGCTGTCTGCAGCAGAATGCAAGTTCTTTGGTAGAAAACTTGTACATTGATTTTGAATTGTCTGAATCGCTTTCCTTGTAATCCTTTACCTCTAAGCCTCTTTCCTTAAGCTTTTTAAGTAATTCCTGCTCATTTTCAGCATTGATTACACCCTTAACCTGTTTTCTCTTGGCATCCTGGGCTATGTAGGAAAAACTCTTCATGAAACCACCTCCATAAATTATTGCTTGAGCTGAACATCTCTCACTGCCTTAATAATAACAATTATAACATTTTAAGTGTTACTTTTCAATCGTTTTTTTGACATAAATAATCAACCGTTTTTTATCAATATTCACCAACTTTTATACTTAAAGTTATATTGAACAATTAAAACGGCGCTTATTCTACAAAAAACAAATTCCAAGACAGCAAAATCAAGGTATTGTTGTACCAATACCACAGATTGTTAAACTTACACAAATATTATACCACACCCGCTCAAAAATTGCAACATACAAGCGTGAATTTCCGGAGATTTTTTATAAAATTGTAAACTTCAGCAAATCGCTTAACTATAATTTAGTAAAAATGCCGTTATATCTTGTATTATCAGGCAACTGAGAGCATTTTCTAATACTATACATTTAAAATATATAACGGAGCTGTTTGTAATGATGACAGCTCCGCATTATTACCTATAAACATTCCTTTATCTTATGCAAACCACGAAAACCAAACCGCTATCTTCAAGAAAAATTTTACTATATGAATTTGATTCTGTATTTCTTCAGCCAGCAGTCAAGCTGTATAAAGAACGCTATAGTCTGCGGAAG